>DAHXMP010000244.1 GCA_027371665.1 Bacteroidota bacterium
TGATTTCCGGATTTTTTCTTGCTTCGTCGAGAGTAAGAACTTCGGTTTTCACATCTATATTTTCAAAAATTTTCCTATTAACGATTGATTCGATTTTTTTCAAATCATCGGAAGAAACTTTTTCAAAATGATTGAAGTCGAATCTAAGATAATCGGGAGCAACAAGAGAACCTGCCTGCTTGACATGCACGCCAAGCACCTGACGCAAAGCTTCGTGAAGCAGGTGGGTTGCCGTGTGATTTCTCATTATGCTTTTACGCCTTTCGGCATCCACTTCTGCAAGAGCAGTTGAACCTATTAAATGCTCGACCTCGGTATCGCAGAAATGCACGACAGCATCTCCGAATTTGAGAACATCGTTTACGATATATTTATTTCCTCCGATTGTAATCGTTCCGGTATCGGAAACCTGGCCTCCCATCTCTGCATAGAACGGAGTTTTATCAAGAACGACCTGGTTGTCATAAACGTATAATACTTTAGCTTCGGTTACAAGTTCGTCATAACCCGTAAAAGCAGATTCCTCTTTAATTGACGGTGTTTCAACTTCCTGGTTGAATGATTTTCTTGCATTTCTCGAGCGGCTTTTTTGCTCTTCCATTAAAACTTTAAATTCGGATTTATCGAGTGATAATCCGTTTTCGCGGGCAAGCAATTCCGTCAAATCGTAAGGAAAGCCATAAGTATCGTAAAGCTGGAAAGAATCTTCTCCGGAAATTTTATTCGAACCTGTTTTAGCAAGTTTGCTTTTAATTTCATCGAATTTTTCGAGTCCCCTGTCAAGTGTCTGAAGAAAGCTTTCTTCTTCCCCTTTAACAATTTTTTCGATAATATCCCGGTGTGCGATAATCTCCGGGAACACATCACCCATTACATCCACGAGTTTAGGAACAAGTTTATAAAGTACTGCATCCTTTATATCAAGATTTTTTGCAAATCTCGAAGCACGCCTGAGTATGCGGCGCAGGACATAGCCTCTGCCTTCATTTCCCGGCATAGCACCGTCGGCAATGGCAAAAGCCAGGGTCCTGATATGGTCTGCCATAACCTTCATAGCAATACCATCAGGATTCGTTAATGAGCCGTTATATTTTTTCCCCGATATTTTTTCGATTTCATTAATTAAAGGCATAAAAATATCGGTATCATAGTTTGAATCTTTGTCTTGAATAACAGCACAAATCCTCTCGAAGCCCATCCCGGTGTCAACGTGTTTGGAATTCAGCTCTTCCAATGAACCATCTGCCTTCCTGTTATATTGGATAAAAACGAGGTTCCAGATTTCGATTACTTTGGGTTTCCCTGCATTAACAAGTCCGGCACCCGAGCAATCAGGTGTTTTATCATAATGAATTTCGCTGCATGGGCCACAGGGACCGGTTTCACCCATTTCCCAGAAATTATCTTTTTCGTCGAAGCGGAAGATTTTTGATTCGGGTAAATACTTTTTCCATATTTCAAAAGATTCGTCATCAGTACGGAACACAGTAGCATAAAGCCTGTTTTTATCGAGTTTCCAGACTTCGGTTAATAATTCCCATGCCCATTCAATAGCTTCAGTTTTGTAATAATCGCCGAAACTCCAGTTACCGAGCATTTCAAAAAATGTATGATGATAAGTATCTAATCCGACTTCTTCGAGGTCGTTGTGTTTTCCGCTGACACGAATACATTTCTGTGTATCCGCAACTCTCGTATAATCTCTTTTACCCGAACCGAGAAATACATCTTTGAACTGATTCATACCTGCATTTGTAAAAAGCAAAGTAGGGTCTCCATGAGGAATCACAGGAGCACTCGGAACAATTTTATGTTCTTTGGATTTAAAAAAATCCATGA
>DAHXMP010000417.1 GCA_027371665.1 Bacteroidota bacterium
CAGTATTCGATTCTCCGGCTATAATTTCATAAGGCAGGATTGACGGGTCGAGCCATCGAACTGTAACGCGGCGGTTATACTGTTGCTGCCATTGCGATGTCTGCAAGTAATATAATGGTTTCGAATCTCCTACGGCATTGACCCTGATTTGTGAAGGTTCAGCACCGGATTTTATTAAACATCTGCGGATTTCCTGTGCCCGCTTTAGCGACAAATCCATATTCAATTCATTTGTTCCTTCGGTACTGCTATGTCCCACGAGTTGGATAACTGCCTTAGGATTGTCCTTCAGAACTTTTGCAAGTGAATTGATAACCCCATCAAACTCTGGTTGTACGACTGTATCCTTATAATTAAAGTAAGCGACTGCCTGGTATTCTGAGAACTGAACTTCAGGTTTTAATATTACATCTGCTTTGTCGCTGAATTCAGAATTTCCTGATTTATAAGACAGAATGGTTTTTATTATATTCTGTTCAAACTGGTTTGAATACAATGGCAATAAAAATTCGTAATAACCTTTTTGAGCAAAAGTGATTTCAAGAAGTATGTCCTGGAGTTTTGGAATATCATCGCTTGTGATATGATAAAATCTGCCTCCCGTTAGTGCGGTCATGTATCTTAGTGAATAGCTTTCCAGGGAACTTCCGATGCCGATGATATATACAGGGACATCGAGGTCATGGGCAAGCTTACCGAGGTCATTCGATGAATAAATTATCGAAGAATTATCGGAATTGTAGGTAATGATAATTAAAACTTTTGGCCTGTGAAATCCTGCGGAAAGAGGACTGACAGATGTGTATGCCGCCTTATATAATGAATTTAATCCTCCCGGTTCGGGAATCTTAAAGGAATTAAGCTCTTTGCTCGCTTCAACCGGTGATGACAAAGGAAAAACATCAACTTTATTCTGATTAAAATAAGAAAACATCATTTTGTCCGATGGTGATAAATAGGGCAGAAAGCTCTTTATATTTTGAATAACCTGCTCATTATTTCTTGCCGCAGAGGAGTTATCGAGCATAATGTTAATATCAATTCCCCGGGACTGATAATAATCTTTTTCATTGAAGGTGGTAACATCATAATTCGTAGAGATAATATCAGTCTTAAAAGTATTCGTCCAATTTATTACTTTCGGTAGTGAAGAAAGCCCCTGAAGATAATTTCCAAACTGGTCGAGAACGATTGCCCTTAATACAAATTGGTCGTTTGTATAAGGATAAATTGTTCTCATAATTTTAATATACCTGGGCTTTGTAATAGTATCAGCCTTAATTAATCCTGCCATATATTCGGATTCGAGATAAGCAGGTTTCAAAGTTATATATTCCATCGTCGAGCCCCTGCCGAACTGAGGCTGAGGTTCAGTTTCAGGCTGAGGTACAGGTTTTATTTCAGGTTTGGGTACCGATTTTGTTTCGGTCTTTGTTTCGGTTTTGATTTCAGGTTTAGGTTCAGTTACATGAACCTGCTTTGATTTGAGTAAAGTATCTTTTATTGTTTCAGTTTTATTTTCAGTAATAGAAGAGGGCTTAGTTCCAGTTTTTGATTTATGTTCAAGTACTTTTTCTTTCTTTGTTTCAGGTTTATTTTCAGTTACTGAAACTGGCTTGCTTTCTGTTTTAGTTTCAGGTTTCGTTTCTGTTTTTGATACAGACTTAGCCTCAGGCGAAAGCTCAAGTTTTGTTTTAAAGTCAAGACCGGTTTCCGGTTTTGATTTTTTTTCGGGTTTTTGTTCTGTTAGTGTATCTATTGTAGGATGAGATACAGGTTTTATTTCAGGTTCTGTCTCAGTTTTTGGTTTTGTTTCTTTTGCAATATTCTTTTCGTTAATATCAACAACAACATTAATGGCAAGCGAATCGCTGTTATCGCGGTAGGCTGTTATTTTTATTATTCTCGGTGTAGAAACCCTGATTTTATAGCTGTCTTTGGGATTAAAGCTGTATTCCAGTCCCTCAACTCTTACCCTGTCGGCATTTGCAAATTCCCAGGTAATTTCTGCCTGTTCTCCCGGCTGTACAACGGCATAACCGGTTATTGATTTAACCTGGATTCTGACAGGTGTGGCACAAGCGCTGCAAAGTAAAAAAATGCATAGCGGAATTATAATTCGTACAGTCAGAATATTCTTTTTCAAATGCTTTGAATCGAGCATTGTAAAACCTGAAAAATTAACCAAATATCTATGCGAATGATGCTTTCCTGAATTCAAATCCCTGACCGCCTTTAGAGTCAATAATAATAGTATCACCCGCTTTAAAATCTGAAGCTAACAATTTTAATGCCAAAGGGTCGGATATATGCTTCTGTATAGCTCTCTTGAGCGGCCTTGCACCGAATTGTGTGTCAAAGCCCAAACGTGTCAGCCAGTCGAGTGCTTCGCCGGTTACTTCGATTTTAATATCCATTTTAGCTAATTTCTTTGTAAGGTCTTGCAGTTGCAGTCTTGCAATCTGCTCGATTTCACTTCTTATCAGAGGCTTGAAGAGAATTATTTCATCAATTCGGTTAAGGAACTCGGGACGCATGTTTTTACGTAGAAGGTCAGTTATGTTTCTTCTTAAATTCGACATTATGTCATCACGGTTCTCTTCATCCATGTCCAGTATTTTATCCTGTATGATTTCTGTACCGAGATTTGAAGTCATAATAATAATAGTATTTTTAAAATTAACGGTTCTGCCTTTCCCGTCTGTCAGCCTTCCTTCGTCGAGAACCTGCAAAAGAACATTGAATACTTCAGGGTGTGCTTTTTCGATTTCATCAAGAAGAACGACCGAGTAGGGATGATGTCGAACTGCTTCGGTTAATTGGCCGCCTTCTTCGTAGCCGACATATCCGGGAGGAGCTCCAATGAGTCTCGAAACAGAGTATTTTTCCATATACTCGCTCATGTCAATCCGAATCATTGCATTTTCGGTATCAAATAAAAATTCAGCGAGTGCCCTTGCCATTTCAGTCTTTCCGACACCGGTTGTTCCGAGGAAAATGAATGAGCCGATAGGGCGGTTAATATCCTGCAGTCCGGCTCTCGTTCTCCTGATTGCATTTGCAACGGCAGTAACAGCGTCGTCCTGGTCAACGAGCCTCTCATGGATTCGTTCTTCGATTTTAAGAAGCTTAGTTCTTTCCGTTTCGAGCATCCTTTGAACCGGTATTCCTGTCCATTTGGCGACTATTTCAGCTATGTCCCCGGCATCAACTTCTTCTTTGAGAAGTTTGCTGTCTTTCTGAACTTCGACAAGCTTTTCATTGGCATCTTTCAGTTTTTTCTCGAGATTGAGAATTGCTCCATATCGCAGTTCAGCAACTTTACCCAAATCTCCGTTACGTTCAAATTCATCAGCTTTTTTCTTGGCTTCCTCGATTTGTGCTTTATAGTTCCTTATGCTTTGAATAATTCGCTTTTCCTGTCCCCATCTTTCTTTCAGGGATGATTCTTCAGCTTTAAGAGAAGTTAGCTCTTTTTCTATTTCTTCGAGTCTTTTTTTGGTAGAATCCTGTTGCTCTATATCCATAAAAACCTGATTAAAAGTCATCAAAATATGCTTATAAATATAAGAATTTATACTGAAAATATTGTAAATATTTTATAAATACAGATTAATTCAAAATAAATTCTTTGATTTTATGAAGATTTTTCGCCGGAAAATTGTTATTACTATATTATAGGTAACCATTTCAAAATACTTTCTCAGAAGGGTTGATAAATGAAAGTATTGGTTTTGATTGTTAGTTTCTTGCTATTAAGTTGTCAAGTCTTTTCCTCAGATTTGATAAAGGGTCTTACATACCTATTGTTCAATATGTTTTGGGGCATAATCAGGAAATAGATGTTTCGACAGATACTGTAACAACCTGCATGAACACAACTGCCATTCTCGTTTGTCATGTTGCCAATACGGGTATGAGCGACCTGTTGGTTGATTCCTTATCAATCGAGCCACTCGACGAACAAAGCAAAGGTGTTTTTTCGTTTGTCAATCCAAGTGATGATGTTGGATTTATACTGTCATCGGGTTCAGTTAAGACAATTGAAATTTTATTTTATCCCGTTTGGACAAAAAAGCCGATTCCTGATTCTATGACATTTCGGGCTAATCTTATTGCTTACAATTGTTCGCTTTTTAATCCCGTAGCCGTTAGTGATATGCCAATGATAGGACATGCTATTCATAAATTTTATCAACAAGGCTCGAGCTATCGAAAAAACAGGTTAATATCGAGGACAGAGTGGTAGCCAAAATAATTCTGGATAAACACGAAGATATTAGCATGGCAGGAATTGACACACTCGAAGTTGAAATAAATTATAACGGTGGTTTTTTGAAGTTTCTCAGCAATGAACTTAAAGTATTCGGTGTATTGAAAAATAATTTCTTCATTGATTCTTTTCGTGTGAATGATATAGAAGGAGATGTTAAATTTAATCTGTGCAGGAATTCAGGAGGAGATTATTTTAATTTTCCTGAAGGGGGAGAACTCCTTAGTTTCAAGCTAAAAGCTTATTTGCCCAGGGATACGACAAATTATTCTGATATTAAATGTTCGTTAACAAAAAATTTCTGTAATGAGTGCATCGAAATTTTACCGGCAGAGGATTATCTAATCGTAACTTATCCCTATTGCTCCTGGAGAAGAATTGCTTTTTTCGGGATGCAATTACAGCTTTAATAACATTAATCCCAATCCGGTTACAAAAGACCTGATGAAATTGGATTTTTCGGTTGGGTTGACGGGGCAGACAGTCATAAGGATTTACAATTCCGAAAGCAGGATTGTGCTACAGCCGGTTAACCGGGTGCTGGAAAGCGGTATTTATAATTTGCCGGTTGATGTCGGTAGGCTTGGAATAGGAGTTTACTGGTGCGATTTCGTATCGGGATGCTGCCATCGGACAAAGATGTTCGTTGTGAAGAGAAAATAATCTGCGAAATCAGGTAAAAACGCTTAATCTGCGGTTCAGACAATTAGCATGATAATGATAAAAAAACCTTATTTGCAACCGCCAAATCTTAGTAACAAATCAAATCTTATGACTCCCAAACCTTATTTCCTCATTACACTGGAAATAATAATCCGAAAAAGCTAATTAGTTTCGACATTAAAGGAACCACTATTATTACTAAGGTCTATTGGAATTTATAAGGTTTGTGATTTATACTCATTTTTACTTGCAAAATTATTACTTATATTTGTTTTTATCTAATCAATTTTTCAATAACTTATCCACTTTTTAAGGATTAACTAAAAAAAAATAGCCGCAATACATAATTCAACAATCAAAATTCAAATTTTTTTAAAACACTAATTTCAATCCTATCCTCATATTGTCATAATTCAGGGGAGCCTCCGAAGGGAAGGGCCAGTTCATTTGATTTCGTCGAAATTCGTAGAAGAGAAATGAAATTGTATTTTTGATAACGAAATTTGCCAAAGGCAGGCTTTTGCTGTCGAGTTTGAGTGCATCAATACAGTATAAATCAATAAATCTTTGAGCAAGGAGTTCGAGAGAACTGCTCCCGAGCCACTTGAAGACCAGATGTCGGGGGAAAATAATTTGATGTTCGTAATTCAAATCGAATTTTAGGTAAGGCATTATATCGGTTATAATACCCATATCAAAAGAAGAACCGAACCTGAATTCGTCGTCGTAAAGAAGAAACAAAGAACTGTCGGCATGATTATCAGGATAATTTTCAAAATCAACTTTTGTCCAAATAATGTTTCCCGTGTTATAGAGAATGAATTTTGTTCCGGCATCGAGGTTATATCCATATCCGTTACAGTAACCAAAACCGAAACGCCATGCATCCGTTGTCAGTCCGCTCTTGATTTTTTCGTGATTAAGTTTGAGATGTGATGACATGTCACTGAGAAAAATACTTTCGGAAGCATAATACAGATTTTTTGGCAGAACGGTTATGGTATCGAGCCTTACAAAGCCGTAGCTGATGCCGATAGAAAAAGCTTTGACAAGATTCGGACCGGAATTGCCGCTAAAGGACGGAAGGTTTAAGCCGTAAGAAAATTCAAGCATGTGATTGTTTGTGACACCCCCCGGATATTTGAGCTTTTTCAGGAATTGTCCGAATTGTGTATCCGTAGAGTCGTTATTATCTCGGCAAAGGGATGCTGAATAAGAAAAAATAATAATAAAAAAAATTGACAGGATAATTTTAATATTTGGGTTGGTGGATTTATTCATAGTTTTTTATGATTAACAAAGCGGGTATCTGTCGTATATGACATAAAAAATACAACCGATATCCGCTTGTTTTAAAAGAAAAATTAAAAAGCGAATGTCAAACCGAACTTAAAATTATCGTAGATAAGCGGAGGAGCTGTCATATAGGGCCAGTCCATGTATTTTTTCTTCAGTTCGAAAGCACCGTAATCATATAAATTGACTAATATGAAATTAACTATGGGGCCAGCACCTGTCGAGGCGCGAATCACTTTATGAGTAAAATATTCAACCAAAGCTTTTCCGGCGCCTCTCATAACTTCGCTTCCTGCCCAATACCAAGTCATAAACCTGGGATAGATAATTATTCTTTCGTATGAGACATTTAGCGATAAAGGAGAGAAAATTTCTCCTTTTAAACCGGCTTCGAAGGATTGGCCAAACCTGAATTTTCCGTCATCGAAAGTTCGGAGAATAATTTCGTCCTGAACTGAATCCGGGTGGTCTTTGAAGTGATACTTGCTCCAAAATACATTACCGGAGTTGTAAAGAACGAAATCTGAAGTTGGACCCAGATTGTAGCCATAACCTATACTCACTCCGAAGCCGAGCCGCCATGAATCGGAATTTAAATCATTCTTAATACTCGATTTTGGGACCCATTCGGTTGATAAGTTGCTAATCATAAAATAAGTGAATTTATACCCCATTGCTTTTTGGCGGAAGAGGTCAGTTCTTTTTCTAGTAAATCCAAGTTTCATTTCTGCAGTATTTACTGTTGCAAAATTTTTTGTCATTACCCCGTCTTTGAAGGAAGGTGTTCCAAATCCATATAAAATATCAATTGTCGGTTGTGAAGTTGAAAGGGCGGCAAGAGAATCCGGTTCCCAGTATTCATCCCAAAATTCGCTGCTGTCGTCCTGTGAAAAGCTTTTTGAGATGACAGCAAGCATAAAGAAAATAATAATCGAAGTTAACAGTTTCATATTCTTCTCCGTAAATTAATTTAAAGTTTTACAAATATAATTCATAATAAATACAAATATCAGAATGAATATCCAAGTCCAATATTAAACTTAAGGTCTTTCATTATGTCTTCTCTACGAAAAATTGTTTTATTAGTTTCAGCAGACGGGTCATATAAAGGTAAAGCAAGGTCTATTCTGAACGGCCCGACAGGTGTATTATAGCCTATTCCGGCACCACCAGCAATGGCTAATCCGGTTATATATTCATACCATTTATAGGGATAACTGTAATCAAGATAAGAGTTAAATGTATTGCCCCAATCAAGAAAGAATGTAAATCCGATGTTGGAAATAATATCAGCATAGGTATCATTCATGTTATGTGGCCTTAACATTCTGAACCTGACCTCGAAACTCCCTTCGAGAATTACAGCACTTCCCGTGAAATCCATAAAAAATTCATAGGTATTTTGAGGGAAATTACTTGCCTGCGGCTGAGGGTATCTAAGCCTTCTCGATGGCCAACCTCTGACACTATTAGCACCACCTGCAAAGAATTGCCTTTCGAGGGGAACGTAGGAATTATTTTGGTCGTACCAGTAAGTATAACCTCCACGTGCTTTAAGGGCAAAAACAGCCATTGGGCTTAATCTCGTAAATAAGTAATAACTCATCTGAGGCCTGATAAATTGTGCAATACCGACTTTCGGGATTGTTAAATCGAGAGAAAAGTTAAAGTAATAACCTGAAGATGGATTAAATATGTCATTACGTTTATCACCGATTAATGAACCTCCGAAAATAACGGCAGAAGGAGAAGGGAAACCATGCTCATTACAATACCTGTTTAGCGATTCGTATAATTTATAGCTTGCAATTGCTTTGACACTGTCTTCGGATGTTTGAGAGCTTTGAAGGGCATTATTATATGCATCAGAAAAATTCAATGGTACCTGCCGTTGTAATAAAAAGTCAATTGAACCGAACTGGATAAATGTTTGGTCAAGAAACCTGATTGGCAATCTTGATGCAAGTGAAAAATCGCTCAACAGCAGGTCGGTATTTATTTTTGATAAAGAGTAAGTTAATTGCCCTGCAGCACCAAACCTTGCTTTGTCAATTACCCAAAGCAGTGGTTGAGCGAAATTAATGCCGGCTTGAACCTGTGGTTCTGATTTTAAAATTCTGCTGATGTCCTGAAGGCCGCCGCGTGCAAATAAATTAATGTTTTGTGCAATGCCTCCAATGTTTCTGTCTGAATAAGTACCTTCCAAACCGATGTTTGTAAAATTGTCAATTACCGTTCTGTTGATATAACCACCGGCACCCCAATCCTGCTGTTTCCTGTATTGTGTGTAGATTGCAACCGGTAAAGTCGAATCCGTTTTTGGAGTAAACACTGATGACGTATCGATACTGACTATATCGAATGTACCAAGTGATAAAAGGTTATTATTTGACCTGTTGAGCTTGCTGATGGAGTACCAGTCGCCGGGAGCAAAATCGAGCTGCCTGTCTTTCATTTCTTTAACGACCGGTTTTTGTCCGCAAAGGCTGTCAATGTATTCAATGTCCGAAATTCTTTGCCTTATCCCTGTCCTGAAAACCACAATAATACTATCTAAACTCGCAACAGAATCTTTTAAAACAAGAGGCATATCGAAATTTGAATAAAAATACCCATTATCCAAAAGCATGTATTGGATTGCACGTACTTCGGCATAGATTTTATTTTCATTGAATTCATTGCCGGATTTTATCCTGCAAAGTGACTTAAAATTAGATTCGAGTTCAGGAGGAAGCGAATCAAGCCCTATGTAATTTAAATCCTTGATTTTATAGACTGAGTGTTCTTTGATATGAAATGTGAGAACATTCATCTGTTTGGTATAATCGGGTTCAAAAGTGTAAGAGACTTCGGCATCGTGGTAACCATTCTGATTATAAAAATCACTAAGAGTAATAACATCATTTTCAACTTTTATCTGTTCGAAAAAATGAACCTCATTAACCATCGTTTTTAAAGCGTCATCTAATGATTCAATAAGTAATGGGGGTATATACCTGTGTATTTGAGGGTATTTCATCTCAACATCATAATAAAGTAAAATTTTATGCGGGTAACCCCTGTCAGTTTGTTTTGAGGAAATTAAGCTTTCCAGCTCAGAATCAGAAAAAGCATTATTGCCATCGAAGTCAATCCTTCCGATTTCGTATTGGTATTTATTTACATAGGAAGGAAAAAGAAAACCATTATTGATGCCTTGAGGATATGTTGGTTTGAATGAAAAAGCTAAAGTAATAGTGAGAATAATCAATATCAATAGTAAATGAAATAATCTTCTTGACACTACAAAAAACATGAAATACTCTCAGCAGATTCATAGTTTATAATAATATTACTTACATATATCTTATAATGTTTATATTTAATGTAATTTTATAAAATGTCCCTGTCTAAAAGAGACAAGTAATTTAACAAAAACAAAATCTATTTATTGATTACACATATTGTTCTTCTTCATCATCGTCGTAGAAGTACTCTTCATTAGACATATCTTCATATTCGGGCCATAGGTCTTCCATTGACTCGATAAGCTCGTCAGTGTCTTCGAGTTCGTTAAGATTGTCAAGAATCTGCTGAGGGCTTCCTGTTCTGTTAGCATAGTCAATTAACTCATCCTTTGTAGCAGGCCAAGGAGCATCTTCGAGATATTTAGCCAATTCGGGAGTCCAGAACATTGAACTGCCTTCTTTGAACTTTGGTTGATTTGCCATATATAAAGACCAAAATGTTTTTAATACAATTTAAAATTTTGCAAAAATATTGCTTGTTCACCGAGTTTGCAAATTATTTTTATTTTTTTTTTAAAATTAAAAGTAAAAACGAATAAAATGTGTAATAATTGAAAAAAAATACCCTGCAATTACTTACAGGGTATTTGTTTATATTTTATTGATTGTTACCTTGAATAATATTCAACAACGAGTGGAATTTCGCAAATTGCAGGGATTTCCTCTCTCGATGGTGTATAAAGGAATTTAGCTGAAAAATCAGCTTTAGATATTTCAATGTATGGGGGAGGAGCTGAAGACCTTATAGAGTTTTGAATAACTTCATCTTTTCTCAGTTTATCTTTTATCGAAACCAAATCATTGACTTTTAATTTGCAGGAAGGGATATTCACACGTTTCCCGTTAATTTTTATATGACCATGAGTAACCAGTTGACGGGCTGAATACATTGACCTTGCAAAACCTGCCCTATAAACAAAAGCATCTAGCCTTGATTCAAGTAACTGTAAAAGTAAATCTCCGGTATTACCAACAAGCTGAGCAGCTTTTCCAAAATAATTTCTCATCTGCCTTTCGGAGATGTTATATTGGTATTTCAGCTTTTGTTTTTCATTTAATTGCCTTCCATAATCAGATTGTTTTACCCTGCGTTTAGTAGCACCATGCTGACCCGGAGGGTAAGGTTTATTAGTCATATATTTATTAGATTTTTGAGTTAATTCAATACCCAGTTTTCTTGACAGTTTAATTTTTGGCCCAGTGTAATTCATTCTTCTCCGTTAGAGTTATATTTTAATAATATTTATAATAATAATTCTATAAGATTACAAAGTTACGATATAAATTTTAAATGTCAAAACATATTTATAATGAAGTTAAGAACGATTTTTTTCTGTGCCGGAAGATACTCCCGACACGGAATTTCAGGGATCACATAATCAATACACGATTCATTAACCAAGAAATTTATTCGTGATTTTACATTTAAATTATCTGATTGAAATTATTTGACATCAAAACCGTTTTCTTTTAGGTTTTCTCTGGCTTTATCAATTGTTACTTCTTGAAGCCTCATATCACATAAAGGGCAAATACCCGGTACGTCAGAAATAACATTCCAATGCATCTGGTCCTGATATACTTTACCGTCGTGGTTTTTATCAATTGCATTTAAATCTATTTGTCCTTTTCGTACAATTGATTCTTCAGGAGACTGTGTATTAACCTGTTGTGATTGCATGTTTTTCATTTGTTCGGATTTGCTGCTCTTAGAACATGAAGCAAGTGAAAACAGGCTTATAACAAAAACTGCTGCAATTATGATAACTGATAATCTTTTCATTACTGTATCCTTTCTATTAATGTTTGAAAATATGCAATTGATTTTTTTAAAATTATATATAATCATTGAAAAAACATACTCAATTAAATTTTAACCGGATTTAGTTTCCTTTTTTTAATTAAATAATAAATAGCCGGGTAAACGGTTAATTCCATTAACATACTTGTTACGATGCCTCCAATCATTGGGGCGGCAATTCTTTTCATAACGTCTGAGCCTGTTCCCATGCCGATTACAATGGGTAATAATCCGAGCAACATTGTCATCACGGTCATAATTTTTGGCCTGATTCTTTTAACGGCACCTTCGAAAATTGATTCCCTCAAATCCGCTAAAGAATTTAATCTGCCTTCTTTCAGGAATTTTTCGTAAGCAATGTCGAGGTAAAGAAGCATCACCACACCTGTTTCGGCATCAACGCCAAGTAAAGCAATTATCCCAACCCAGACAGCAACGCTGAAATTATATCCTGCGAAGAATAAATACCAAACCGCTCCAACCATCGAGAAAGGCAATGCAAGCAAAATTATTGCAGTTTTAATGGGAGACCTTGTGTTCATATAAAGCAGGATAATTACCAAAAGAATAGTTAATGGTATCACAAGTGCCAGATGCTTTGATGCTCTTTCCATGTATTCGTACTGTCCGCTCCATTTCAAGGAGTATCCGGGCGGAAGTTTAAGCTGTTTATCAATTACTTTTTTGGCTTTGTTAACATAATTCCCGATGTCAACGTCATTGTTAATGTCAATATAGACCCAGGTATTAGGGACAACATTTTCGGATTTAATCATATCTGGACCCTTTTTTATAACAAAGGTGCCGAGTTCTGACAAAGTAACATTTCCACCACCGGGAAGCGGAACAAGAATTCTGCTTAGCGACTCAATGTTATCGCGATAAGCTCTTTGGTATCTTAAATTCACCGGATACCTTTCAAGTCCTTCTATAGTTTGAGTAACATTCATGCCGCCGAGTGCAGACATAAATATATCCTGAACGTTCCCGACAGTCAACCCATACCTTGCTATTGCTATACGATTAATGATGAAATCAATATAATTTCCCCCGAGAGTTCTTTCTGCATAGACGGAACGGGTGCCGGGAACAGTTTTCATAATTTCTTCTGTTTTTTCCCCGAGTGTTTGCAAAACACCTAAGTCGGGGCCTCCGATTTTTATACCTACAGGTGTTTTAATACCGGTTGAAAGCATGTCTATCCTGGTTTTAATAGGCATAGTCCAGGCATTAGTCAGTCCCGGAATATTTATGGCGGCGTTCATTTGGTCAATCAGTTTATCGGGTGTCATGCCTTTAGGCCATTGACTTTCCGGCTTAAGCCTGATGGTCGTTTCCATCATTGACAAGGGAGCAGGGTCGGTTGCAGTTTCGGCTCTTCCGGCTTTCCCGGAAACGCTTTCGACTTCGGGGAATGATTTAATTATTTTATCGGTTTGCTGGAGCAATTGTTTTGCTTTCGTTATTGAAATCCCGGGTAATGTTGTCGGCATGTACAGTAAATCACCTTCATAGAGAGGCGGCATAAATTCGGAGCCGATTTTTGAAAAAGGGATATAGGTAATCAAAATTAATAAAACGGCAACTGAAATTATGTACCATCTTCTCTTTAAAACGAAGTTGACAACAGGATGATAAATTTTCATAAGGAAGCGAGTAATGGGATTATCTTCTTCTTTTCTCATTTTGCCCCGGACAAAGTAACCGAGCAATACCGGTACGATGGTAACGGACAAAATAGCTGCGGCAGCCATCGAATACGTTTTTGTGAAAGCAAGCGGCTTGAAGAGCCTCCCTTCCTGTTGTTCAAGCGTGAAGACAGGAAGGAATGAAATGGTTATTACGAGCAGGGAGTAAAACAGAGACGGGCTTACTTCCTTGGATGATTCGAGAATGAGCTTCCAGTGCGGCTTGCGTTCGCCGGGAGGTTTTTCCTGCTCACGTTCCAGATGGGAGTGGGCATTTTCGACGATTATTATCGAGGCGTCCACCATCGCTCCGATTGCGATTGCTATTCCACCGAGGGACATAATGTTCGCATTTATTCCCTGGAGCTTCATAATAAGAAAGGATATCAGGACAGCAGTAGGTAAAGTGAAAATTGCTACGAGCGAGCTTCTGAAATGCAGCAGAAATAAAATGATGATAAGGGCAACAACAATCGTTTCCTCAGTGAGCTTGTCTTTTAAATTGTTAATTGCCCTGTCAATAAGTGCAGACCTGTCGTAAGCAGTGTGTATAATTACGCCTTCGGGAAGAGATTTTTTTAATTCATTGAGCCTTGCTTTTACTCTTTCTATGACTTCGAGTGCGTTTTCGCCATATCTCATTACTATTATTCCACCGACAGATTCGCCTTTACCGTTCCAGTCCGATAGGCCTCGTCTTAATTCAGGTCCCAGGGAAATGTCGGCGACATCTTTCAAATATATCGGAGAACCTGTTGCAGGCGATGAACCGATTGCTATATTTTTTAAATCGTCAATTGATTTGATATATCCTAATCCTCTGACCATGTACTCCATTTCGGACATTTCGATAATACGCCCGTTAACATCATTGTTGCTTTGCTGAATAGCTGATTTTATATTTTCCAGCGGGATATTGTAATAGGCAAGTTTTGTAGGGTCAATATTAACCTGGTATTGCTTGACAAAACCTCCTAAGCTCGCAACTTCAGCAACGCCGGGAATAGCCGTGAGCTCGTATTTAAGGAAATAGTCCTGGATGGTTCTTAGTTCCTGCAAGTCATGATTTTTGGATGTCAATTCATATTGATAGACCCATCCCAAACCTGTGGCGTCTGGTCCTAACTGCGGACTGACACCGGGTGGAAGTGAATTTTTCAAGCCGTTCAGGTATTCGAGAACCCTGCTTCTTGCCCAATAGATATCCGTGCCATCCTCAAAAATTATATAGATAAAAGAGTATCCGAACATTGAATATCCTCTCACATCTTTGGCATAAGGCACCGAGAGCATTTTGGTTGTGATGGGATATGTAACCTGGTCTTCTACGATTTGGGGTCCCTGCCCGGGATATTCAGTCATAATAATTACCTGTACGTCGCTGAGGTCGGGAATCGCATCAACTTTTGTATTGAATAAAGCCCAGAGTCCACCTAAAATAGCGGTGAGCGTAAAAATAATTACGAGAAATTTATTGTTTATTGACCATTCTATTAATTTTGGGATAAAACCTTCTTTTTTTTCTTCATCAAAATTCATGATAAATCTCCAAAAATTTTCATTTTGTTTTTTTTAATTATTTCAACTTCTGTCAGCCAGAGCGGAGTCGAAGAGTGATTGTGAATATGGTTGTCATATTTCGACTTCGCCCGGAATGACAGATTTAATCGGGTTTATTGCCTTTGTCTTTCATGTTCTTCATGTTTTTCATGTTCTTCATCTTCATCGGTTTTTCCTGAGATTCGGAATTTGAGGAACTGCTTTGGAAGTTGCTCAGTGCCTCCTTCAGGTTGCTATCGGAATCAATCATGAATTGAGCAGAGGTAACAATCGTCATGCCTTCGGAAATGCCGTCGAGCACTTGGTAAAAGCCGTTTGAATAAATGCCAAGATTAACATCCTGCGGTTTAAACCTTCCGTCACCGAGAGAAACAATTACAATATCTTTTGATCCGGTGCGAATGACAGAGTTCTCCGGGATTGCAATATATTCTCCGAGATTTTTTCCCGTGATTTCAACATTTGCAAACATCGAGGGCTTTAACTGCCCATTATAGTTAGGGACATCAATGCGGATTTTTACTGTTCGCGATTTTTCATCAATAGTGGGATAGATGAAAGAAACTGTTCCTTTGAAAATTTTACCTGGCATAAAATTGAATTTTAAATCCGCTTTGTCTCCAGGTTGAACTTTTTCGAGCTCATTTTCATAAATGTCTGCGAGTAACCATTGATTGGATAAATCTGCAATTTTGAGAAGTGGGGTTCCCGATTCGATTTTTTGCCCTTCGAGAACTTCCTTATCTAAAACTGTCCCGCTCGTTTTTGCGTATAATGTAACGTCGGTTTTGATTTGCTTTGTTTTTTTGATTCTTTCGATTTCATTATCCGTAACGTCGAGCAGTTGAAGCTTTTTTACAGCATTGTTTAGAAGGTCATTGCCTCCCGACTGTAAATCCCCGAATGAAGAACTTTTGAACCTGGATTGATAAGTTAAGGCGGTGAGAAGTTCCTGTTCTGCGGATACAAGTTCAGGAGAATAAATATCCATCAATTTTTCTCCTTTCCTTACATATTGTCCGGTATAATTTACGTATAACTTTTCTATAAAACCTTCGACTCTTGTCGTTACAATATATTCTCTTTTTTCGTCAACGGTGAGAACTCCGTTGGTAATTATGTTTGTTGCTATGTTCATTTTATGAACTTCAGTGGTTTTAACATTCATGTCCTGCACGACTTTAGGGTCAATTTTGACAATGCCTGAAGCCTCAGCATCGTCATCGTAAACAGGGACCAAATCCATACCCATAGCGTCCTTGCCGGGATGCTGATATATTTCACCGGGATTCATAGAAGAACGCCAGTAGATAATTTTTCTTTCAGATTTTGAAACAGGCTGAGATGAGTTCCTGACGGGTATGAGTTTCATT
>DAHXMP010000450.1 GCA_027371665.1 Bacteroidota bacterium
CCCGTCAATTACTTTAACAGGGTCTCCTATTTGGAACGAGGTCTCTATCGTTGCTATACTCTTTCGTTCCTCTACCCTGCCGATGATTCGGTCAACTTCATGCTGTTGAAGCGGGGCAGGCTGTGATTTTGTCCCCACAAAGCTAACAATGGATGGAATATTTGATATAATTTCAATTATCTTTTTATCCATTAAAGCCTTAACAATGATATATCCCGGCAAAAAGTTTCTGACCTTAGTCCTTCTTTTACCTCCCCGGACCTCGAACACAGTTTCCTGGGGAATAATAACATCAAAAATTTTATTTTGCAAACTGAGCCTTTTCACTTCGGATTCAATCGAAACCTTTACTTTTGATTCATGCCCCGTAAATGTCCTGATAGCATACCATTTTGCATCGGGAGGTATTGTTACAGGCATAATTT
This sequence comes from Bacteroidota bacterium, assembly GCA_027371665.1. Lineage (GTDB taxonomy): Bacteria > Bacteroidota > Ignavibacteria > Kapaibacteriales > UBA2268 > DAHXMP01. The sequence continues at coordinate 426 of DAHXMP010000450.1, forward strand.
CAGATGAAATTTCTTCAGTAATTTCTGTAGTTCCTTCTTTTTTGGCTAATACTTCTGAAATCCCTCCTTCAAATTCTTCTTCAGGTGTCTCATCCTTAAATTCAATGTTATTTTCATCTTCGTACTTATTTGTCCCGAAAGAATTATTTGCAACTGAAACATCGGACTCAGATTCGAAATTACTTTCAGGTTGAAAACTATCCTCCGAACCAATTTCTACCTCAACTTCATCTGTTTTTTGCTGTAACTCATCAATTAATTCTTCTTCCTGGATATCAGTTTCACTGTTTACTTCTTCGATGCCATTCGTATCAGATATTTGGATATGTTCATTATCCATAATTTCCGAATCACCGGCATAAGATTCAGAATCAACAATCGAAGGAGCACCCTCCGTAGTATTGACTTTTAAATCAGCTTCAGAAACAGGTTTTTCGGAACTATCAGTATCCGAAGTTTCAATATTTTCAAAATCATCCATATCGTGAAAAAACCAGATTGATTATGCCCGAAAGCAAATGTATCTATGAAAAAATTAAATTAACGGCAAATTCCATAATTTTATCTATTACAAGGACAATCACCGTAATAATTATCGTAGAGACAATGACAACGGTTGTAGATTCCTTCAATTGCTCTTTCGAGGGCCAGGAAACTTTTTTCATTTCCTTGACTACGTCGTTTGTAAACTCTTTAATTTTGCCTATCATTATCAGTTCCGTTATAAATTTAATAAACGCAGGGGCGGCAGGAATCGAACCCGCAGCCTACGGTTTTGGAGACCGTCGCTCTGCCAATTGAGCTACACCCCTAAATTCCAAGAGCTGATGACCGGGATTGAACCGGTGACCTCATCCTTACCAAGGATGTGCTCTACCAACTGAGCTACATCAGCCAAACATGAGCGGGAAACGGGACTCGAACCCGCGGCCCTCAGCTTGGGAAGCTGATGCTCTACCAACTGAGCTATTCCCGCATTTATTTTTCTCAGGATATTTTTTACTCAGCTGCCAAATTTTTTCTGCAATGAACGTCTTTATTATCAAATAATTTTGAGCGGGAGACGAGGTTCGAACCCGCGACCCTCAGCTTGGAAGGCTGATGCTCTACCAACTGAGCTACTCCCGCATCTCTCCGTGGGCAGGGAAGGATTCGAACCTCCGTAGAGCTGAGCTCAGCAGATTTACAGTCTGCCCCGTTTAACCGCTTCGGTACCTACCCAATTAGAGAACTTCAAATTTAAAAAAAATAATCCATTTAACCAATGTTTTTTTTATTTTTTCTTAATTTTTTATATAATTATTTTCCTTTAAAATCATTGCTCTTTTTACATTATTTGAATCTTAATTGATTTTTTTAAAATTTTATTAATTGACAATTATTTAGAATTAATATAATCCCGATGGAAAAATCTCCCTATAATGCAACTGTAACGGGAAAAATTTTAATTACACCTGATTTAATGGTTCTAAGGATGAAAACCGACGAACCGAGAATAAAATTCAGGGCGGGTCAATATACTTCTATCGGCTTGCTTGCAGGGGAAGGGCGTTCTCCAAATTCGGTTATTCAGGCTGAAAATATGCCCTCAGATTACCTGATTACACGTCCCTATTCTATTGCTTCCGCTAACCACGAAACACAAAACTTTGAATTCTATATCAGCCAGGTTAAATCCGGTTCTCTGACACCAAGATTGTTTAACCTCACTCTCGGCAGTAGAATGTGGGTTGACAAAAAAATTATTGGGATTTTTCATCTTAACGAAACACCCCCGGACTGTAATATAGTTATGATAGCAACAGGCACCGGGCTCGCGCCTTATATCTCATTTCTCAGGTCTCATATAAAAGACCACAAGGATATAAAAATGGTCGTTCTTCATGGGGCAGGATATCCCTGGGATTTGGGTTACAGGAGCGAACTTGAATTTATTGATTTCAATTTTGATAATTTCTTTTATTTTCCTACACTCCTGAAAGCCGATGAATCCTGGACCGGTCTAAGAGGATATATTGAAGAGCACCTTAAAAATAAACTGCTTGAAGATATAGGAGTTGAAATTAATCCATTAAAAACCCATTTCTATCTTTGCGGCAACCCGAAAATGGTTGAATCCGTTACGGAATTTCTGGAAAAACGAAATTATATAATTCATTCAAAAAAACATCCCGGGGCTTTGCACATTGAAGAATATTGATTAATATGATGATTAAATTCAAATATATCGCTTTTATTCTTATTTTGACTCTAATGTCAGGCTGTATTGTCGTAAAGCATAAAACAATGGTTGAAGAGAATGTCGAGGTTACCCTAAACCCTAAACCTGAAATACCGATGTCTGACAAATTAGTCCGTTCAAAGAAAGGAGACATGATTGCTTTTCTGCCGAAAGACTGGTTCTTCGTTGATGTCGAGGAAAAAGCCTCGGCAGATATTTTTGCAGTTGCAGTCAATCCGGATTATACTCTGAGTGCCGTCTTTTCAATCATTAAGAAAAACGATATTACTGACAGTATAGTTGCAAAGGAAGGATTGCTTGGGCTTGCAAGAATTTGCCTCGACCGCCATGAAAAGAAAACTGCAGGAGCGGTAAAACAGGTTGGTAAATATACAACAATTCATTTAGGGACGCTCTCATTCACAAAATTTGATTTTTCAAATTCTTCCGGTTCAATGGTTTCTCAATCCGCTGTTTTCAAATCTTCGATTAACCAGTATTATGAATATTCATTGATTCCTATGAATATTACAGGTAAGCCTTTACCTTCACAAATCGAAATTGACAAAATCTTCCGCTCTATTATGACGACAATTCAATATTAATGTTACTTTTTTATGGAAATATCCAAAGACACATCTGAAGTAATTAAATTCTTGGATGAAGTCACCGGGAGAAGTTTAAGAAAAGCCGGCGACCTCGCTATCATTCTTGAAACCGGGGCATGTTACGGCATGGATGAATTGGTTAATGATATTATTTTTACCGGTTCAGCCATCTGGAATATTTCGGTTAGTTTGAAAAGAGCGTCTCATGGTTCGGATGATATTAAACCTCTCGAAAATGAAATTTTTAATTCAGTAAATGAATTGAGAAGTTATTTTATAGAATTACTTCTTTACACCGATGAGGAGACAAATAAAAGATTCCGGGAGATTTATCTTATTGATTCATTTGGAGCAATGAAAAATATCATAGATTTGAGCCATGACCTTGCAGAGTTGAAAAACGTTCAGAATACACTTAAGTAAAAAAAATAATTACTTCTTACTTGCTACACAGGCAAACTGCAGATACTTTGAATCGGAGAATATACCAAATGACAGAAAGTTAAAAATGAAAAACAAAAATTTTCTTTGAATAGGATTTATACCATCGAGCAATAAAATCTCATAACCGCATTCGGCGAACATCCTGTTAATGCTTTTCTTTGTAAAAAACCTGTAATGAGTGAAATCGAGTATGCCATTGTCCTTGTATTTCCAGTCTTTATCGAAAAGAAGTTCTTTAAGGTTAGTAATATATCTGACATTCGGAATTGAAGCAATAATGTATCCATTATCTTTTAAAAAACTTTTTATTTTTTCGAGAACGTCGTAAGGATTCGTAAAATGCTCGAGTACATCATTTAATACTATGCAATCGAAATAATTAAGAGGTATTTCATTAATGGCCGTGTAAAAGTCGGCGGTAATAACTTTATCGAGCATTCCGGAAGCTTTTTCGGCGGCTTTTTTATTAATCTCGATTCCCCAAACTTCGGCTCCTGTCAATTTCTTAACGGTTTCGCCGAAACTTCCTCCTGCACAGCCGACTTCCAAAACTGACCTGCAATCTTTTGGTATGAAACCAAGCATTTCACTGCGTTCACAGGCATAATAACTTTCGTCCTGTTTTAGTGAATCGAGATATTCGGATTTACTCATTGTTTTCAATAATCTTCAAAAACGTAAATTAATTTTTGCAATATACACATAAGTTTTTCTTATATTTGAAAATTCAATATATTTCTCGGGTTATAGCTTAGATTATGTATAAAGAACTGCAGCAGGAAATAGAAAATCTTGTGCATGACGAAGAAAATTTCATAGCTAACGCTTCCAATTTTGTTTCCCATGTTTACAGCAAAATGGAGGACATCAGCTGGGTTGGATTTTACCTGTTAGGACCTGACAGCCTCATTATCGGGCCTTACATGGGAAAGCCGGCATGCATGCATCTCCAGCATGGATTAGGAGTCTGCTGGGCTTCAGTAGATAAAAGAGATGTTGTAGTTGTCCCTAATGTTCATGAATTTCCTAATCACATAGCCTGCGATTCGGATGCCAAATCCGAAGTAGTCGTTCCATTGATAAAAAACGGAATTATATATGGTGTGCTGGACTTAGACAGTTATTCATACGGAAGGTTTTCCGAAGAAGATGGAGAGAATCTTAAAGCAATTGTTAACATTCTTGTCGGTGCTTCCGATATGAGGGCTGCCGGCAAATATTATAAGAAAAGTTACTCGATTGATTGATGAAAATAATTTTCACGACATTAATTTTACTTCTTTCTGTAAAATTTTTGTTCTCTGCTGAAATAGTCATTAATGAAATCCAATACAATCCGGCTGTCAATGAGCCTGAATGGCTTGAACTGTTTAACCCGAATAATTTCCCTGTATCATTAATTAAATCTTCCCTGAATGATAAGGTCTCGGGATATATCCTGCCTGATTTAAATTTTGTAGCCAATGGATATATTGTTGTAACAAAAGATACATTGAAACTGAAATCAAGCAGAAATCTCCCCGTTAATACAAAACTTATTCAATCAAACATACCCGTAATGAATAATGACTCTGATATTGTTGTTCTCAGAAATGCCGATTCAACAGTTCTCGATTCCATCTATTATTACGGAAAGTGGAGCAGGCAGGGAATTTCTCTCGAAAGGAAGCTGTGGAATTTACCGGCAACCGGCAACGATAATTTTTTGCAGTGCCAATCAAAAGACAGTTGCACTCCGGGTTCTTATAATAGCGTTACGCCAAGAAAGCACGATGCTTCGGCAGATTCGGTTATTTACAATAAGCAGGAAGAAAGCTATGAAATCTATTTATCGAATGACGGAATAGATGACATAAGCGATATTTATTGTACCGTTTATTTATATTCCGATATGCAGTTCCCGGATGATAATAATTATTACGAAACTGTTCAGATTGCACTGCTCGAGCCGGGTGAGATTTACCGTTTTGTACTGAAAAACGCAAATGTTCATGATTTTCTGAAATCTTACGGAACTTTTTTTGCAATGGTTGTTCTGAATTGTGGTGCGGATGAAAAAAAAGCAAATGATACTCTCGTTACAAAGCAATATTTGGCATATCCCGTGAAAAGCGTTACCATCAATGAATTTCTTTATGAACCTTTGGATGGGAATGCCGAGTTTATTGAGCTTTTCAATAATTCAGCAGATAAAATTAATCTCGCAGATTGGTCTGTCAGGGATGGTTCTGAAACTTTTAAGACAAATCCCTTATTAATAAATAGACTTGAAATCGAGCCGCAGGGCTATGCCGTTATCGCCTGGGATTCGGCTATATTTTATTCATATCCCGAGTTGGTTTGTCAGCCTGGAGTATTTGTAAAAAAATGCAAACTGAACCTGAACAGCAGGGGAGACGATATAGTTCTCGCAGACCCCAACGGAAATGTCCATGATTCGCTTTCGTACCTTCCCTCCTGGCACTCGTCAAATTCAGATTCGACAAAAGGTATAAGCCTCGAAAAATTCTGCCCTGAACTTATTTCTTCAAGTAAAAACTCCTGGTCATCCTGCATTGACCCGGAACATGCCACTCCCGGAAGGAAAAATTCAATTTCGAGAAATATAGACAGTGTTACATTCCTGAAAACCGAGCCGAATCCTTTTTCACCGTTCAGCAAAGGATTAGATCGGAACACATTAATTACATTCTCTTTGCCTTGTGCTGAAGCGTTTGTTACAATTAAAGTTTTTGACACGAATGGGCGGCAATTGGCTGTGCTGGCGAATTCTCTACCTGTTTCATCGAAAGGTTCTGTGATTTGGGACGGCAAAAATGCACAGGGTTATAATCTCGAAGTCGGTCCCTATATCCTGACATTAGAAGCCACGGACAGGGCAACTGGAAATAAAATTTCCGGCAAATTATTAGTAGTTATTGGGAAATGAAATCTTTTAAGATAAAAATGTAGAATATATTTTATCATAATCTTTTCTGACTTTTTCTTCTGTCAAACCGAATTGGGAAAGTGAATACTTATGACCGCTTTTTCGGACTTTTTGCTTTTCGAATGTATTATGAATATTTTCCTTGAGTTCAGGAGATGCTTTATAGTCAATAAATTGAAGCACTTCATTCATTAAATTTTCAAAATCGAACATCAACCTGTCATATCTCACAATCATAATTTTGTCCTTAGGTATTCTTCCTGCAATATAGTCGTCATGGAAACGCATGCTCAATTCCAAAAAAGCATTGTATAAACGGTTTATAAATCTTTCCCTTTTTTCCTCAGGTAATTTCCAGAAGCCGAACCTTCCGTCGAGTACACCTGTAACAAGGCTTAATCCCGAAGGGACAGTTTCTAAAGGGTCTCTAATTGTATACAAAATTTTAGCATCCGTAAAATGTGCTAAAAATTTCGGCAGTCTGGCACCAAGCGAAAATAATTTAGGTATTATCAGAGAACTGTTTTCACTCACAAGGTTTCTTTTCCAGACTTTCTCAAGCCATTTAAAATCCCTCTTTGAAGTATCCCTTAGGCTCGGGTCAAACCGAGATAAATAATCTTTTTTTGCAAAAGCAAGGAAAAAGCCGTAAACAAAAAATCCGTCAAAATATTTAAAGAGCAAGGCAGGGTCATCCGTTTCGATTGCAGTTAAATTCGTTTCATGTGCGGCATGAATATGGAACCTGGCAGGACTTACTTTTTCCAATCTAGGGATTAACGGCTTAATAAATTTTTGTAAAGTCAGGGAAGGAAACAGCATTTTCCACAATTGCATTCCAGACCCTATTTTTCCGTTAACGAGAAATCTTTGCAGAAAAGTTGTACCGCTTCTCGGATTACCAACTATAACAACCGGCTTGTTGATTTTTTGATTACGCAATGACGGGAAGAAAATAATATCAGATATCATCCCGGCAGATACTAAAAAGCGGAGAAAAATTATGCCGCCGAATGTCAGTGCAGGACCAAAGGGTTTATGAAAATTTGAAACAATTGCAAAATAAGCTTTTATTATATTATAGAGCATGAGAACCTCTCGATTAAAAACGAATTATTGCGAAAGCAACCGAAAGGCCTGCTCCGGTTCCTCCTAATATACACAAGTCTCCGCGTTTCAATTTGCCTTCTTTATGATATATTGCAAGAGTCATAGGAATTGATGCCGCAATGCAATTACCGTAATCTTTAACTATATTAGCGATACTTTCTTTCCTGAATCCGTAAAATTCTGCGGCTTCAACTGCGTGTCCTGATGCCTGGTGAGGTATTATCCAGTCAAAATCTTCAGCTTTTAATTTGTTTCTTTCAAGTAAAGTGGTTAAAGTTTTTTTTACCATTCCTAATGCAAGCCTGTAAACCTTAGAACCTTTCATTGAAAACAGGTTATCATCATGTTTTGTCAGTTGCGGATTATCCGGTGGATGCTTCGTTCCTGCTCCGCGAAATTCGGTTAACTCGGCACCTTTGTTCCATGTATTCATCTCCCAATCAATAAATACACTGTCTTCTCCGGGCAGTGACGGCTCAATGACTGCCGCTGCCGCTGCATCACCGAATAAAGCAGCACTGTCAGGTTCATCAAAGTTTCGCCAGGGTGTTCCGGTTTCGGCAGAAACTATCAGCACCCGCTTGTATGTACCACCGTGAACAAGTGCTGCTGCGGTGTTCAATGCAACAATAAAAGAAAGACAGGTTGCATGGATTGACCAAGATGGGATGCTATCAAAGCCTAATGCTCTTTGGATGAAGACCGAACTGTCCGGAATCAATTGCAGGGGCGTTGTAGAGGCATTTAGAATGCAATCGGGTGGCGGACCTTTTCCTAAAGCATCTTTAGCTGCTTTTGCCGCCATTATATCCATCGGTTCCTCAGCTATCCTTCTTTCCTTTATTCCTGTTCTTGACAAAATCCAATTTTCACTTTGTTCAATTAAAGGAGCAAGTTCAGCCGACGTCTGCACACGTTGGGGAAGATACAAACCCGTGGATGCAATTTTTATATCAAACATTAATTTGTCTTTCTCAAATTTTTAAAGTTTTGCATTATTTAAATTTTTATAAATTCTTTAATGATATCTTGAAATAGTTAATATGTAATTATTTTATTAATGATTTATTTTATTTTCTTATACA
>DAHXMP010000462.1 GCA_027371665.1 Bacteroidota bacterium
GATTATACCGTCAATTTTGGAAAGGCCTTTATTATTCAACACCCAACGATTTGAATAAACATCCATAGTTTTTTGTGTAACAAATTGAATATTATATGGAGAATAAAAGGTGATGAAATGAAAAAACATATTTTATACATTTCCTTACTGTTGTTATTTCTATTTATTACAGATGCCCGAAGTATTGGTACACCACCATATTCGGTATTAACTCTTGATAATCCGGCACCAGGTTATATTTTTATGGATTCCTATGAAATTGGGGAACTAAATCTGACGGATAACTCCGGAATGCCAATTTATGTCAAAAATGTTAATCAGACTGTGAACATATCAAATTTTAAACTTCAACCCAATGGTAAATTAACTTTTTATTCCAATTCAAAGTACTTTGAAATGGATGAGAATTATAATATTATAGACAGTTTTCAATGTATTGGAAAATACTTTACAGATTCACATGATTTTTTAATTACTCCCGAAGGAAATACTTTTGTTATCGGTCAGGATTCGAGAAATGTCAGGATGGATACTATTGTAGCGGGTGGACAGAAAAATGCAATGGCTATAGGTAATGTCATCCAGGAATTTGATAAAAATAAAAATTTAATTTTTCAGTGGAGTACTTTTGACCATTATAAATTTACAGATATTACTTCAGAATCTGATTTGAAAATGCCTACTTTTGAAACAGCCCATATAAATGCTATATGTGTCGGAGACGACGGGAATATTATTATTTCTGCAAGAGCATTGGATGAAATAACAAAAATCAATTCTAAAACCGGAGAAATATTATGGAGACTTGGCGGAAAGGCATGCAAGAACAATCAGTTCCAAATTATTGGAGATACTATTGACGGATTTTACGGATTTTCGCATCAACATTCTCTGAAATTACTGCCTAATGGAAACATTTTACTGTATGACAACGGTAATTCACGCCCCAAACCATTCTCAAGAGCCGTAGAGTATAGCCTGGATGAAGTAAATAAAATTATCAAACTTGTATGGCAGTACAGAGCATTTCCCGACACTTATGCTTTTGCTATGGGGAGTGTTCAACGTTTTGACAATGGCAACACTCTTATAGGATGGGGGATGAATGACAGAGACTTAACAATGACAGAAGTTTTTCCTGATGGTTCAAAGGCGATGGAAATTACTAATTATCAAAGTTACAGCGTATATAGATTTCCTTTTAAAATGGCTGCCAATGAAAATTTTGTTAAAACTCCGGGAAGGTATGAATTTAGTAATTCAATCAATCCGACCGGTGTCTCATTAGATGTTTACTCAAGCTATGGGGAAGGATATGTATCGGTTGAGAGACATTTTTATTTACCCTATAATCTTAAATTTGTTTCAACGACAACCTTCGATGCTTATCCAAACAGATGGGTACTGAATAACAAAGGTATTACAAAAGTTGATGCTATTATAAGATTTGATATGTCTCAATTTCCGAAATTAGACCCTAATAGAACAATAATTGCTGTAAGGTCCAACGAAGGTATCGGTGAGTTTTATCCATTGGAGACTCATTATAATATTAATGATAATACAATGGAAGCAAATATTCAGGGTTTCGGCGAGTTTATTTTATGTTCCCAGAAACAATTAGAAACACCTTTACTAAATTATCCCCCTGATAATTCTCAAAATTCAGGGACAACCATAACATTAGGCTGGCAGCAGGTTAATACTGATTCGAAGTATCAGTGCCAAATTGCAACGGATAATAACTTTAACAATATAATTCTTGACTCATTAGATATATCTGACCCTTGGATAATTTATAACAATTTGGAATTTGACACTAAGTATTATTGGAGAGTAAGAGCTATTAGTGATTCTTTAGAAAGCGATTGGTCTGAAGTATGGTCCTTCCAGACAATCCAGAAGCAAATATTGGAGGCTCCCACTCTTATTTCGCCTTTTAATGCTTCAATTGAGGTTCCGGTTAATGGATTAATCAGTTGGAGTTCGGTAGAAGGTGCGAAATATTATAACGTTGAGCTATCATCCACTCCCGACTTTCAGTCAATTATTCTCAAACGCAACCTTATTTCATCCGAAGAATTGTATTATAATAATCTTGATAATGATACAAAATATTACTGGCATATTGCCGCCGGAAATGATATAACAATCAGCCCGTGGTCTGATATATGGAATTTTACTACTGAGAAGATAACATCTGTCAATGAGATTGATGCAAATAATCAAAATGGAATTGTAAAATATTATGATGGTAATATTCAATTTGATTTTAGAAATGAAACACCTTGTCTGGTTTCCTTTGGGATTGTTGATTTAACTGGTAGAATTGTTGCTTCTGCCTCAAAGAATTTCTATTCGGCTGGTGATAATAATATATCTATAGATACAAGGAATCTCACAAACGGGTTGTATATATATAGAATTATTATCGGCTCATCAACTTATTTCGGTAAGTTTGTCGCAGAGTGATAAACAACAAATTTGTCATTAGAAAACTTATTGATAAAAATTTATGTTATTAAGAAATATTTTATTGATTTTAATAATTTTTATTCATTATTCGATTTCTTTTTCTATTAGCCAGCCGCCTTTTAAAGTTACTCAGCTTGATTATCCTTCACCCGGTTATCTTATTATGGACTCTTATTTACCCGGATATGTCTATTTGACTGATAACTCAGGACAACCTGTATATATAAAAAGTTTGTCAGATGAGGACTCAATTTTTAATCTGAAAATGCAATCCGATGGATTGTTGTCTTTTTATTCTGAAAAAAATAAGAAATTTTATATTATTGATACAAGCTTTACAAAAGTAGATAGTTTCGAATGTTTTGGAGGCTATGAAACAGATTTCAATCAATTTGATTTACTGCCCAATGGGAATGTGATAATTGTAGGAAAAGACATCCGAACAGTAGATATGAGTCAGATTGTTTCAGGGGGAAAAAAAGATGCTATTGTTGTGGGTAACATTATCCAGGAAATTGATAGTGGAAAAAAATTGGTATTTGAATGGGATACATTCGACCATTACAATTATACAGATATTGCAAATGATGACGATTTAAAATCTCAAACGATAGACTTTTCGAGAATAAACGGTGTGTCTTATGATACAGATGGGAACTTAATTGTTTCAGCATCAGGACTGGATGAAATAACAAAAATTAATCGGGGTAGCGGTGAAATTATATGGAGAATGGGTGGAACAAAATGTAAGAATAATCAATATAATTTTTTGAATGATGACATTGATGGATTTTTTGGATTTTCTAATCAACATTCCCTGACTAAACTATCTAATGGGGATTTACTTATGTTTGATAATGGAAATCTCAGGCCAAAACCTTTTTCAAGAGCTGTTGAGTATCAAATTGATGAAAATAATAAAACAATAAAAAAGGTTTGGAACTACAGAATATTTCCGGATATTTTTTCCGGCAATTCTGGAAGTGTTCAAAGGCTTGAAGGTGGTAATACAGTTATAGGCTGGGGTGATAATATCGGTAAATTAACCATGTCCGAAGTTCGTGAAGACGGTTCAACAGCGATGGAAATAAACGATTTTATTTCAAATAGTGTTTTCAGAAATATCATAAAAATGGCTGCCAAAACTCTAATTTGTAAGTCTCAGGGTTCGTATGATTTCAATGATTCATTAAATTATACGGGAATAGTCATGTCATTAAATTCTGTTAGTGACACAGGAATTATTTCTGTAGAAAGACATTATTATAAACCTCATAATATAAGCTTTGGGAATGGTTTACAGATGGATGTATATCCTAATAGATGGGTAGTCAGTAATCATGGAATGAATGAAATATCCGGAGTTATGAAATTTGATTTAAGAAAAATTAACGGTATTAATCCAGCAAAAGCTATCATATATGCCAGGGCAATAGAAGGGAAAGGTGAATTTTACCCATTAACAACAGCAATTACATCTGATAGTTTTTTCCTTGAAACCGGTATTATTGGTTTTGGCGAATTTATATTATGTTCAGAACCAAAAATTGGTATACCTTCATTGAATTATCCGGGAAAGGATTCTCAAAATATTGAGACCAATGTGATTTTTTCATGGATTCCTCTTATAAATGCCGATGCTTATCATTTTCAACTCGCTAAAGATTCAGAATTTAATATTATTTTAGTTGACTCATCAGGTATTAATGTTGCAAACATTATTTGTAATAACCTGGAATACAATACAAAATATTTTTGGAGAGTAAAAGCTTTATCAGATACAAATCAAGGAGAGTGGTCAGAGATATGGAACTTTACTACTACACAGAGAAAAGTCCTTGACCCTCCGAACCTGAAGTCCCCATATTATGATTCAACCGGGGTTCCAGTTAATGGTTATCTCAGATGGGCTCCGGTTTTAGGTGCTAAATATTACAACATTGAACTATCCTTAAACAATAATTTTGATTCAATTATTCTATCGAGGACGAGATTGAACGCAACATTTATTTATTATAATGGTCTTGAAAATAACACAAAATATTATTGGCATGTTAATGCTATGAATGATATAACAATTGGCTCGTGGTCGGACATATGGAAATTTACCACTGTAAATCCATCTTCTGTTTCACTAACAAATGGTTATAATGATTTTGTAAAATTAACAGACAATAATGGGACACTGCAATTCAGATTTAATAATGATAAAACCGACTATGTATTTGTTACAATCACAGATATAACAGGTAGAATAATAACGACATTGAAAAATAATAATTCTGAACCCGGGGAAAATATAATAATGTTCGATTCCCGTTATATCTCCGATGGCATTTATTTTTATGATTTAATATGTAATGATAAAATTTATCATGGGAAATTTATTATCAATTCTAATCAAATTTTGAATTAGAATAATTGATATCATTGATTAATTTTTATCATTATTATTCACAAAATTGAATTTAATGAACGACGGAAAAACTACCTGATTTAATCCCATGCGAAGTTATTATCTGCATATAATAAACTCCGCTTGTCAATTCAGATGTTTTGAATGTCCGTTTTAATCCGGAATCAAAAGGTTTAATAACCTCTTCTATAATCCTGTTCCCAAATGTATCGAAAATTCGTATTATTAGATTTTCATCCGATGGATTATTAAATGATAAATCTATTATATCATCAGCAGGATTAGGATAAATTTTAAATCCAAATGTATTATCTTCGATTTCATTTACACCTGTTTTAAGAATTCCTTTACCGCTCAGATAACATATTGGGTCTGTTTGTGAAGCATCACTGATAAAACCGATCGAATCATTATACTGTTTTTCATCTTTTGGCTCAAACATAACCTCAAAAGTATAAGATTGATTAGGAAGAAGAACCAAAGGATTCGATTGTGTAATGGGCTGGATATCTAATGTGAAAACTGAATCATAGGGACCTTCAAAACCGGTTATATGTAATGAATTTGTACCTTCATTTTTAATTGATACCTGACCTGAAGATTTGTAACCAATATATGTATCAGGGAAAGAAAAATCACTGACTTTGATTTGAGGACTGCCAACCTGGACAGATACTTTAGTCATTATCCATGTGAAACAATCATCACTGAAACCGACAGAGTCAGAATAAACACCATCAATTTTTCCAACAAACCTGATATTAACTTCCATTGAATCGAGAGGTGGAATAATCAGAGGATAATTAAAAGCGGACATGTTTGAATCTAGCAATTCAAATCCCCTGTCATCGTATTTAAGAAAAACTTTATTAAGGATTAAAGGAGATGATGAAGAACCATTAAAAATCCATGTTGATGTAAGTGCAGTATCAGCTATTTTCAATAGGCCCATATTCAAAGTTGTAGGGCTTGCATCGGTTTTTCGGACATAATAGTTAAGAACAATTGTCGTATCATTACCTGTCCTGTCACCGAATGTAATAACCGCACGAGCATCTTTTGATTTATCCTTAACATTGAGTGTCCAATTTGTTTTTTCTTTAGCTCCAGGTATAAATGAAGTGTAATTAAAGTCATAGTTATAACTGTAGCTATTATAAAAACATACAATAGACAAATAAGAACGGTCATTGTTTCTTGGGTAATCCTCAACAAGTCCATTTGAAACAGAACCATAACAATCCATTGTCCAGGTTGGTACAGGTGCGAGAGTATCACTTAATTTTTCAAGATTTCTTAATGCGGCGCTGGCCGGGTATCCATAAGAACTATTTGCGGAGTATCCGTAAGCATAAACCATAAACGGATTATTGGCTCTCAATTTATAACTGCCATAAGATGGAAGATTGAAATATTTTAAATAGTAACGTCTTCCGTTAGAGGCTACACCAAAAGGCAAACCCGGGTTTGGGCTCGATGTAGCAACCTTTGACCATGTGAATTTTCCATTGTCTTCGCGAGCTATTTCAAGGTCATTAGGAACTGTTCCGTCAGGAGTTGATTCATATATAATGTTTATTATGTTTGTAGGAAACTCAATATAATTTTTTGCGCTGGGTGTGGTAAAATATGCTTCATTTTGGTATTGTTCAACAGGAATTAGAGCCATTTCAAAAGGGTCTATGTCAACTGAATCTTCAGACCTTGATGTATTGTAAAGCGTTATACTTATTGGCTTATTACCTCTGTAGGTCACCGGGACAGGATTGCCGGCATCGGAACGTATTCTTAGCCATCCATCACCCTCAATGCCCCCGGGATATTTGATATTTGCAAAATCAAGGCCGTTTTTATAAATTTCTGTATTTTCTTCTTTTGGGAAAATTTTGATAATAGGATTCTTTTTCCTCTTTTGAATAGGAGCAACATGATATTCAGTTCCCCAAACCTGTGTCGGTAATTCCATTTGAACAAGGTAGTCACAATTTGATTCGGCTTCCGGGATAAGAGCACATCTGTTGCCTGAAACTACTGCGACAGGTTTTGTCGAAATGATTTTACTTCCTGATAAGTCTGCCATATTTCCTGATGACGGAATAACAAGAACATCTCCCTGGTATAGAGTAAATTGTTCTGATTCTCCTGGTTTCAAACCGCCTTTAGTTTCTGTAACCATTGTTCCGCCAAGAATAAAAGTAACTTTTGTGTTATCATAAGGAGCAATTATACTTGTATAGCTTGGAAGGAACTGATTTGTATTATTAAAAGCATCCGCCCATGAAGCAACTATATAGTTAGTTCCCAACACGGATACAGGCAGTGCCATGTATCCGTCGCTTGAGCCGCTTCCTCTTGCTAATCCATAAACAATTACCGGGTCTTTGGAAGTAACATGGATACCCGCCCCGGAATAAACCTGTTCAGGCGGAGGCGGAGTAGAAATGCCTCCTGTAAATGGCTGAGCTATTGCTATCGGTATATCAAACTGGATTACGCTGTTAGGTGTTGTATTATTCTGAGCCATATATCCTTTTCCGGGCACTTCAACGGTAACAGATGTTTCAACAGTTGATGCTACATAAATTCTAATTGAATTTGAAGAAATGGCTGACTGATAATTCGGATGAAATGTCAGCCAAAAATCGGTTCCGTAATTTGTTGAACCGAGCATTTTTGGTAGAACTGAAGTGTCAAAATCTCCTGCCGAGAGCAATACTGAACTTAGCATAAAGACCATAAATAATAACAATTCAAACATTCTTTTTTTCATAAGCAGCTCCATTAGAGTTTATTTCATTAATTCTATTCCGAATTTTTTAATATAAACAATTCT
>DAHXMP010000476.1 GCA_027371665.1 Bacteroidota bacterium
AATTAATTTATTAGGTATGACAAAAAATAAAACTTTGATTTTTTGAAAATTATATTAATAAAGGTAAATTTGTAGCTTGTGTTTTTGAAATGTTCTCATTGGAGATGATTTTGTGAATTGGATTATTGAACAAGATAATGAAGATAAAAAGATTCAGGAAGAAATAATAAAACAGGGAGTTCTTCCGAAACATATTGCCGTTATCATGGACGGAAACGGTAGGTGGGCTATCGAGAGGGGTTTATCCAGAACAGAAGGGCATCAGGAAGGTATAGAAAGTGTGAGGGATATTGTTAAAGCATCTTCTCAATTAGGTATTAAATACCTGACTCTTTATGCATTTTCTTTAGAAAACTGGAAGAGGCCTATAGCTGAGGTTGGAATTCTTATGAAACTTCTCGAACATTATCTTAGGCAGGAACTTGACGAACTTCATAAAAACAATGTCAGGCTTCTCACTATCGGGAAATCGAGTTCTTTGCCGAAAGTAATTCAAAAGTTGCTTCATGAATCATTCGAAACTACAAAGGATAATGACGGTTTGACCCTGACACTTGCATTAAGTTACAGTGGAAGATGGGATATCGTTAGGGCTGTGCAAATGATTGCTCTCGATGTTCGGCGGGGAAGGGTTTCACCGGAAGATATAACGGAAGAATTATTTTCAACATATCTGCAGACAGAAAAAATGCCATATCCTGATTTATTAATCAGGACAAGCGGGGAAATGCGGCTCAGTAATTTTCTTTTATGGGAAATGGCTTACGGTGAGATATATATAACCGATAAATTCTGGCCGGAATTTCGTAGAAATGATTTATATGATTCTATTTTAAATTATATGCATCGTGAAAGAAGGTATGGCAGAACTTCTGCACAAATTGCATCACAAGGTGAAGTTAATCAAAACGATTCTTATATTCAGAGGGTAATAAATGCTTTTAAAAGTAAATAATATAATTCAATTTATATTGGTTATTTTTTTTATTTCTAATCAATTATTTGCCCAGTCAGAACCTCCTTCTTATAATATTGCAGGTATTCGTGTCGAGGGAAATAAATTTGCTGATGAACAGACAATAATTGCATTAAGCGGGCTGAGAGTAAATGAAAAAATTCAGATTCCAGGTGATAATAAATTTGCTATTGCCATGAAAAACCTATGGAACAGGAATCAGTTTTCAGACGTTGAAATTATGATTGATAAAATAACTCCTCTCGGAGTTTTTATAGTTATTAAGGTTAAGGAATATACTCGTCTGAGTGAAATAATTGTTGATGGCAATAAGGAAATCAAGAAAGAAGATATTGTTAAAGCAATCGGAAAAGTAAAAGGAGATTTATTATCACCATACGATTTATACCTTGCAAGGCAAAGCGTTAAAAAGAAGTATGCAGATGAGGGGTTGATGTTTGCCGTTGTTGAAACCGAGCTTGAGCCTTCTGATACAAGTTATTATTCCAAATTAATCGTAACGATAAAAGAAGGCATGGAATTTCATACTGCCTCGATTGATTTTGAAGGGAATAAGGATTTTACCGGCAATAAACTTGCAGGACAGTTCAGCGATACTCATACAAAGAAATGGTGGCAATTCTGGCGTTCTTCTAAGTTTGATTTAAAAGAATATAAAAAAGATAAAGACTTGCTCAGAGAATTTTTTAAGAAGGAAGGTTATATTGATGCAGATATAGTATGGGATACTT
>DAHXMP010000256.1 GCA_027371665.1 Bacteroidota bacterium
GTACAAGGTCAAATCATGCAGATGCTAACCAGGTGATTTCGATTTTGATAGACAAGGGAATTGTCGAAATCACATCAATACCACGTGATACACCTGCCGATGATGAGCACCAGTAAAATAATAACAATCGTAATCCATAAATAACTTCTTTTTCCGTTCTTGTCCTTCGTCGTCATTTTAGCTTAAAAATAAAGTCTTAAAAAATAATTCTACTATTTATATTAATTTTTCCAATTCCTTAGCCTCGTCCCACAAAGCATCCATTTCCCCCAGAGTCATGTCGCTCAATAGCCTTTTCTGTTCGGCAGCTTTCTCCTCTATATACCTGAACCTGCGTATAAATTTATTATTAGAATGTTGAAGTGCTTCTTCCGCTACGACATCTTCGAACCTCGATGCATTAACAATCGAAAATAAAACATCGCCAAGCTCTTCCTGTGCTCTTTTATGCTCATTATTGTCTAATTCTCTCTTCAACTCTTCGAGTTCTTCTGAAATTTTTGCCCATGCACCGTTCTTGTCTTTCCAGTCGAAGCCGACTTTAGCAGCTTTGAACTGCACTCTCTGGGCGCGCAGGAGTGCCGGCAGCGATGGCGGAACTCCTTCCAGGATGGATTCCCTCCCTTCATTCATTTTCAGGTTCTCCCAGTTGCGGAGGACATCCTTTTCACCGCTCACCTCGACATCCCCGAAGACATGCGGATGCCTGTAAACCAGCTTCTTTTGAAGTGTTTTGATTATGTCAATTATGCCGAAGGCTCCCTTTTCTTCAGCCATGATTCCATGCATGAGAACATGAAGAAGAACATCCCCGAGTTCTTCGCAGAATTCCTTATCTTCGTGATTATCTATTGCGTCTATCATTTCATAAGTTTCTTCGATTAAAAGATGGGCTATAGACTCGTTTGTCTGTTTCTTATCCCAGGGACATTCCCGCCGAAGGATTTTTATTATTTCGACCAAAGCCGTGAACTGCTGTTCCAAATCATCTGGTTCCACAGCCTTTGGCACTTCTATTTTAACATTCATAAAATTGTATTGACAGAAAATTCAAAAATTAACAATCTCAAAAATACGATTTATATTTTTGTTCTCAATGGATGGAATAGGTATGAATTATCAAAATTTTTTATTTGATAAGAAGAAATTTTCCTGTTTTAATATCAGAACCGAATTGCAACCGGTAAAAGTATACACCCTCGCTTTGCATTGCAGGCTTAAAAATAAATTTACATTCTCCGGAATAATTACCGTCGGCAAGAGTCTCAACCTTATTGCCGAGCATGTCGGTAACCACAAGCCTGACGTGCATAACCGAAGGTAAATTGATTTGAAAATTAACAAAAACATTCGACGGATTCGGATATACCTTGCAATCGAGATTCGTGTTTATTTCTTTTACCTCAGTAAAATGAAATGGAATTGTTTTGAAAATATATAAGCCATTCTCATCATTTTGACTTGCTAATATTGATTCATTTTTATTTTTTCCGGATGCTTTACTTTCAAATGAATTTTTATAAAGTGAACCAATTAATAATAAAGAACCGTCCTTGTTCAATGACACATGATTAAACGAGCCGTACCTTTCTGTGATAGTATGTTCTTCAATTATGTTTCCCGATGTATCCATAATTGCATACCAGCAATTGCCGCTCTTAGAGCCGCATACGGCAACTCTTTCAGAATCCAGGACAGCAACAGAGTTAACAGCAATATCCTGAAATGTCTTTGTCCATCTATCAAACATGTGTATTGTTTTATTATCTTCTATAAAAACAAATATATTTTTGTTTATTTCATCTATTGAAGTTAAATATCGAAAACCATCCAGGATCCCAATTGGAATACCAATAGTCGATTCATTACTATTAAAATTTCCACAATACAAATATTTTCTATCAAAGCTAAAACCATTATAATAATGAGGATATAAATTGGCTAAAATTAAAAAACTATCAGGCGGTTCATTTAATAATTTTACAGAGAAGCAATAACCTTTAAAATCCCACATGTCAAATTTAAATTTGGTCCATATAATAGAATCTTTCAAATCATATCTTTTTATATTTAAAGCATAATCAAAAGAATTATGAGAGTCATTATCATTTGTTACAATTATATAACCACTATCGAGGGCAAGGTAATCAAAAACTTTTTGCCAATTAGCTAAAGAGAAAATTTTTGTATATGTAATTACATCTTCATCATTGATTCTGTTTATTGTGAATGATGAGGATGTTGGAGTTTGATTTCCTATAACATAAACTGTTCCGTTGTCTGTCTGCTGCATTGGACTATGGAATATGCTCGTGAACAAACTTCTTGTCCATAATGTGTCAAAATTATCATTGAAACGAAAGATATGATTCTTTTCTCCTGTTGCGGCTTCGACATAATAACCGCCGCTCTTAGCTTCAAATCCGGTTAATCCCTTGAGATTTTCATTATACAACCAAATGACTTTTTCTTTTGCCAAAGTGGTATCCGTTATTGGCAACTGATTAACTGTAATGTAATCGTATTTCGTAAGTGAATCTGTAAAATACCCGTCATTAACGATTAGCCTGACAGGATAAATTCCGGGCTTCTGGTAAGTATGTGTCGGATTAAACTCAGTACTCGAGTCTCCATCCCCGAAGAGCCACAAAACATTTTTTACATCTCCTCTCGAATCATTATTAAATTGCACATCAAGCGGGTAATCACCTTTGATAACATCTGCATTAAAATCAGCTTGTATTTTAGATAAAACAAGAATAGAATCAATAACAATAGATGAACCGGGCTTTTGACTATTCCAGACAGTCAATCTTACATAGTAAGTACCGGGCGAAGAATACTCATGTACTGGATTTTCATATAATGAGGAACTTCCATCACCTAAATCCCAGTAATAAGAATCATAGTTCCCTGTTGATAAATCATAAAAATGAACAGGCGCGGAAACCTGTGTGATATGTTTATCAAAAGTCATCAATGCTATCATCGAGTCAGAAAAAAAATCAGGACGGAAATATTTGATTGTCCCATTTGAATTAGATGCAAGGAAACCTTTTCCATCCTGAGTCAATACCAAAGTATCAGGAATGATACTGTCAAGCAAAGAATAAGATTTGGCAAGAGTTTTTGATTCGATATGGTATAAATCAATTGTCTTTGCAGGTGTAGTTACAATGTAATATTTATCATCAGGTGAAAATATCATATTATTAAACGATGGTTCAATAGACAATTGGTCAATATAATAAACTGTATCACTATCAAATTTATATCTATAAATAGTCGAATACATAACAGCAGCAAATAAGTTGTCTGTATTTGCAACTCTTATAATACGCGGATATAAATTAGGTATTCCTTTTACAGTTTCATTTACTTTATTATAATAGTAACATGCATTGTAAGTTGATTCACTTCTTTGTGAACCATCATCCATACTCGTTAGCTGGTATGTATATCCACATGAAAATAAATTGTTGTAATTATCTGTATAAGCTACAACATTCGTAAAACAACCTGGTAAACTAAATCCACTATCATTTGAATTTATAAAAATGAAATTCGTCCCATAATTAGATTCGGAAATATGATGATAATAAAAAGAGTTGAAAAAAATGTTCGAAAAAAACAATGCTGATCCTGATGTTTTATTATAATCAAAATAAAATATATTTACTTCAGGTGTTTCATCATATGCTGCATAATGAGTTAATATGATATTTTTATTAAATACAGTAGAATCATTTATAATATCTATAGATTTTATATTATATTTCACCTTTTTTGCTGCTTGATCATAAGTATCATCATTTCTAAAATCTACGTTGTAGCTTTTCGCATCATCACTGCAACGTATGTAACTATATCCATCAGGTATAACTAATTTTTTCCCATAAAGCGAATCACCATTGTAATCAAACTTTTTAAAATTTCCGGATTTATCAACTATATAAAAACAACTGTCATTTTTCGGAGCCAAAAGTTGTGAAATTGAGGTCTTACTCGCCTGCAACTCCTTATAACTCCCTTTATCAACCCATTGTGCCTGCAAATACACAAATGAGATAAAAAATAATATTAATACCTGAATAGCATGATTTGTTTTCATAAGTTTTTTAATTATTGTGTTACTACTTTCTATAATGACACATGAAAGGCAAAAAAG
>DAHXMP010000478.1 GCA_027371665.1 Bacteroidota bacterium
TCAGTCTTCGACTCCGCTCAGACTGACACTGTTAGTACATAATTATTAGATGATAAATAATCAAGCCTGCCGTTCCTCATGTTTCGGCAGGCTTTTTTTCATTATAGGTTAATTGAATTATAAATTCATATCTTTGCAAAATAATTTTTTTGATTAAATTTTAAAGCAATGCCTGAAACAAAACCCGGCAGAAGAAATCCCTGGCTTTTCGTGCCTACCCAGTATTTTGCCGAAGGCATCCCCTGGGTTCTCGTCAACCAGTTGTCTTCGGCAATGTATAAGTCTCTCCAGGCAACGAATGTATTCATCGGCTTCACGAGTTTCCTGTATCTGCCCTGGTCATTGAAGCTTTTCTGGGGACCTGTCGTTGACTCTTACCTCACGAAAAGGAAATGGGTAATCCTGATGCAGCTTGCCCTTGGCATCTGCTTTGTCCTGCTTGCTTCGGTGATTCATCTGAGCGGTTTTCTCCATATTTCATTAATCATTTTTACGATAATTGCCTTTCTTTCCGCAACCCACGACATAGCAACAGACGGCTTTTATCTCCATGCCCTCGACAACAAAGAGCAGGCTTTTTTCACGGGAATAAGAAGCACTTTTTACAGGGTAGCAATGATATTTGCCGGAGGCTTGCTCGTTGCCGTTGCCGGTTGGCTCGGTGCAAGCACGGGGAATATCAAATTCGGATGGACAATCGGCTTCGTTATAGCAGCTACGGTTTTTACGGGATTGTATATTTATCATACTCTCATTCTTCCTTATCCTGAAACCGATATGCCGGTAAAAGAAAAATCGGGAAGAATGCCTTACAAGCAAATTTTTGCAGAATATTTCACCCAGAGAAAAATAGGCATTATTCTAGCATTTATACTCCTTTACCGCTTCGGCGAGGCAATGCTCCTGAAAATGGTTCAGCCGTTTTTTCTCGATAAAGCCGTAGCCGGGGGGCTTGGCTTAGGTTTGAGCGAAGTCGGCATTTATTACGGGACTGTCGGAATCATCGCCCTTCTTGCAGGCGGTATCCTTGGCGGCTGGCTGATTAAAAAATACAATCTGAAAAAGTTAATTTGGCTCTGTGCTTTTAGTATGAACATACCTGTCCTCTTATTTATTTATATGGCTGCGGCACATCCACTGAATTTAGTCAGTATTGATTTCAGTTGGCTATTCGGAGGCAGTGCAGTCCTGAGATTTCACCCGGTTATTCAAACATGTATAATAATCGAACAATTCGGCTATGGTTTCGGTTTCACGGCATATATGGTTTATCTTCTTTACATTTCAAAGGGTAAGTATAAAACCTCGCATTATGCAATATCAACCGGAATAATGGCTGTCGGAATGATGGTCCCCGGCTTTATCAGCGGAGTAATTCAGCAGGCAGTCGGCTATCTATGGTTTTTCTCAATCAGTGCGGTTTTGACGATACCGGGCATGTTCGTAATCCTTTTTCTCCCCTTCGATTTTGAGTAATAGTTATCCGAATTTTTATTATATTTATTTTGTTACAGATATTCAACTTCTATGGAGTTGTAGCAGGTCATGAGTAAGATTGATGTTACAGATATTCAACTCCTACGGAGTTGTTGTTAAGGAGATAAATCCGGGCATTAAAATCTCCATAATTAATAACCAAGATAATATGATAAAACTGGCTATACCAAAAAATAAAATATACGATGAACTTCTGATTGATTCTGAGAAAATCGGGAGTACGGACGGAATTGAAATAATCCGTGCAAACGAAAACGAATGTTCACGACTGATGCTTAATAACATGGTAAGTGCGGCACTGTTGACACCAATCGGCTACGGCAGCGGAATGTATCAGGCTGATTACAGGATTATTCCCGCTTCTGTACTTGTTTCGGAAGCCTATACTTCGCTGGCTTCCATTTTTTTTAAAAAGGACATGCGATTCGTAAAAAAATTCACTACTAATGCACCTGATGATTTTATAATAATTATCGGCAGGTTACTGCTCGCTGAAAAATACAATCTTTTTCCCGAATCTGAGCACCGGGATTTAAGCGAAACGGAAATTATTAATACCAGCGAAACATCTATTGTCTGGGGAGGAAGCAAAGCCGGCGATACGGCTCTCGACATAAGCGAAGAATGGCACGATATTCACGATTTGCCTCTTCCGCTCGCTTTCTGGGTATGCAGGGCAGAAGAACATCCCGAAAATTTAATTCAGATTATTGAAAGCATATCAGCAAAAAATTCCGAAAAAATTATTTCCGAACAAAACGGGCCCGGTAAAAAACATTTCCAGAGGCAGGGAAGATTGATAATGAAATGGAACGAAGATATAGCACACGCCCTCGAATTAACAATGCACTTTCTTTATTATCACAGAATTTTTGCAGATATTCCCGCCGTAAAGGTTCTCGGCAGGGATGAAGAACACAAATAAGAATCAGAAATTATTATCGAGTATATTAGGGAGCATTGCCTTCCATGTTTTCCAATTATGACCGTATTCTTTTCCCCATATACAAAGCTTATGCGGAATACCTTTTCCGTTCAAAATATCCGATAAGTGATTTGAGTTTTCGGGATATTCATTTTCACCGCTTCCGGAAAGAATATAGCAATGTTTTTTATTGACGAGGAAGGAGAGCCAGTAGCTGTCAGTTAGGTTCGGCAGATAATGTATCGGTGAATTGAAATAGCAGTTATCGTCAAAATAGCCTCTTGTATAATGCTCGATATTATATGTTCCGCTCATCGCAATCACGCCGTAAAGTATGTCGGGCCTTCGGAAATATGTGTTAGCAGCATGATATGCACCCATCGAAGCACCTGCCGCTATAATCGGTACAGGTCCTCCGCATTCGCCGAAAATAAAAGGTACGACTTCTTCTATAATGAAGTTATTATATTGATAATGCCTGTCAGACTTTTCCTTTGGAGTAATTTTGTCGTCCAGCCAGCTTTCATAATTTACACCGGGAACAGAAAATACTTTAAACTTCCCTTTATTGATTCCGTTAGAAATAGATTCGATTAATTCAAATTTTTCGTTTTCAAGATGGTCATCCGAAAATGTAGGGAACAGCAGAAGAGCAAATCCATATCTTCCGTAAACAGCAATTTCGATATTCTTTGACAAATGAGTACTCCTGAAGGAGTGTATTTCTTTTTGCATAAATTTTTAGAGGATATTAATAATTTTTTTTTATAATATTTATAAAACGTATTAAACATTTTTTAGTGTATGTTAACGAAATTTTCAAACTTCAAAATCCGGTGCATATGGAAATCTCTCGTCAATAAATAGAAGAAGGCTCCCTTCGTGGATTGTTATCCCGAAATTACCTGTTACTGCAATGTTCCTTGCACCTTCCCTTCTGCCAAGCTCCAAAATTTCGTTTTTAAGTTCCCATTTTAATCCTTTTGTAGATAATAATGTCCGCTGCTGAGGTAGTAAAGACACCAACTCGCCCTTTTTCAAATCCATGGTGAAAGAGTTAAAAACAGGTATTCCATAACGTTTTTTGTCATAAATGCATAGATTCATTTCTCTGGCGAAACGCATTAACACACTCCAGTTATTTAGCGTATGTTCGAGTTCGCCGCCATGAAAGCCGAATACCAGTAGTTTATTAAATCCTTTCTTTTTTGCGAATCGCAAAACTTTCTCAAAATCGTTGGTTTCCTGCTCCGTTTCCTTTATGATTTTCGATTTATCGCTGATTGAAGCAGAGAGTGGATTAGTATAAAATGTATCGAGGTCCCCGACGACGAAATCGGGCATGATATCCATTTTAATCAGCTTGATTGCGGCTCCATCGGCAGCCAGCAATGGAATTTCAGGGAATTTTGAAAATATAGGTTTACCCGGTAGTTTTGTGTCGAGGCAAATTATCGCATCAAATCTCTTTTTCCCAAATGTTATTTTATTTAATCTCTTTTGCATAATTCATTTATCTATGATGAGTTCATAGTTGCCGTAAAAATTTTTCCTCATTTCGAAATCTCTGTACCTGCCATTTTTGAATGCAGTTATCAAATCTACAATAGAATTTTCAATTCTGAATTTTGGCTTGAAGTCCAATTCTTTTAAAATTTTACCGAATGAAACTCTGTAATTTCTCGGGTCGAAGCCACCCTCCCTGTATTTTACCTTCCCGTCCGGAATGAACTTCAATATTTTATCAACAATCATTTTCTTTGTATAATTTTCTTCGTTGCTACCGACGTTATAAACCTTGCCGCGGATTTTGTCGCCGGGTGTTTCCAATGCTTTAATGATTGCATCGGAGATGTCCGATATGTGGCAGTAAGGGCGCCAGGTATTTTCATCGTAAACGAGAAGTTCATTACCTAAAGCAAGTTCCCTCGTAAACTCTGAAATTGTCAGGTCGAACCTCATTCTTTCCGAAATTCCGTAAGCAGTGGCACACCTTAGAATTACAGGACAAAAGTTAAATTCATCTTTATTAGCCAGGATAAAATTTTCAACAGCTACTTTATTTTTTGCATAAATTGACTGGGGATTTAATCCTGAATTTTCATCGGCTGGAGTATCGTCTGTTCTTAAGCCGTAATTACTGCATGTAGATAAAAAAATGAATTTATCAATTTTCAGGTTTTTTATATGGTTTATCAATTTTATGGGGCCGTACTCGTTGATTTTTACCGCAATCTCAGGGTATTTTTTGCTGATTGGGTCACCGACAAGTGCGGCAAGTAAAATTACAGAGCTTGTATTATCGAGTGCTGTTTTTATCGTTCCGTCATCGGTAAAATCTCCCTGAATGAAAGTGAAATCGGGATTCTCACTTAATGCTGCAATTGATGAAAAATTGTCATAAAGAAGATAATCGAGAACCTTAACTTTATAATTTTGCATCAGAAGCTTTCGAACAAGCACCGAACCTATGTAGCCTGCACCGCCTATAACGATAATTTTTCCGGTTTTATCCCGTTCTTCAGTAGTATTCATATTAATGACAGTAATTCATATCACAAATTCAATTGATTTAATATTCTGTTTTCCTGAAATAAACCGGTATGTGGCTGAAAGTGAATTTGCTCATTTTAATTTTTTTCCCGGCAAAGAATTCATCTACTGCTCTCGTTTCTCCAAATACGGTTGAATAGTCATCGAGAACAATCAATCCCGATGGAATGACTTTGTCGTATAAATTTTTCAGAATTGTCATAGTCGGTTCATAAACATCAACGTCAATGTGAAGCATAGCGATTTTCAATTGGGGATTATTATTAACATAAATAGGAACGGTTTTGTTAATATCGCCTTTGATTAGTTCAAAATTTGTGATGTTTTTAAATTGAAGCACTTTTTTCAATTCCGAGTCTGAAATTCCCATGCCCGACGATTTGTCATGCTCCCTGGCATACTTGTCGTCTTCCAAATTTTCCTGTTTAGGAAATTTGCCGAATGCATCGAAGCCGATTATTTTTCTTGAGTGAGTACTTTCGAACAAGTTACGGAATGTTGCAAAACGTAAAAATGAGGCTCCTTTGAAGACACCACATTCAACAATATGACCGGGAAGATTCATAATCTGTAAATACAGCCTGTAATGAGCGAGGAACTTGCCTGTTCTCTTTATATCGGATGTCAGGTAAAATCCGTTCTCGTAATCGAAAGCTTTTTTCGTATCATAATTGAATAGTTTCATAAATAATCCCAGAATAATTGTACATTAACAATGCAAGTTAAAAACTTTATTATTGGTATGCAAAGGATTAATTCGCCTTGTAATTATAATGAATTTTACCGGATAGGAGAGATAAAAGAATTGAAATTAATATGTATTTGATTACTTTTTCATTATTCTGATTAGCATGTCCTGCATTAAGTAAAGACTGTCAACAGATACTGATTTAAGTTTTTCGTCAGTTTCGCACATTATTGAAAATGCATTTTCGATTTCAGAAGGTTTATAAAAGCTCAAAGCTTGAAGATATTCATTAACAAAATATGGGCTGATGCCGACTTTGGTAGCGAGCTGGAATTGATTGTTTGTTTTTCCGGACTCTTCGATTAATTTCCATAATGCAAAAAAATATCTTGTTAGCATAGTCATAATCAACATTTCCTGCCGGTCGGCTTCAAGCATGTTTTCAAGAGTTTTCAAAGCTTCGGGGAGACGCCTTTTACCGATAGCTTTTTGAAGCTCGAATATATTATTTACCCGCGAGGAACCGATAACAAAATGAATATCTTCCATGCTGATTTCATCCTTGTCCCCTGAGTAAGTCAGTAACTTTTCAATTTCACCGTTTAACTCCCTTAAAGATGGATTGGTCTGGGCAACAAGCAATTCCAGGGCTTCGGGTTCAATTTTTTTACCTAATTCCTTAATTCTTTTGGCTACCCACTGAGGCATTTCTGATTCATAAACCTTTGGAAATTCCATCCACTCATGCTTTTCGAGAAGTGAATTATAGGGAAATTTGGTATCTTTGATAAGTTTATCTAATTTTGCTTTACTTTTATAAGAATTTGCAAAACCCTTCAGTTTATCGTCAATAGATAGAAGAACCAGAAATGTTGAATTATTAGGCGATTCCATATAATTCAGGAATTTTACATATTCGTTAGATTTTGTCGAAGTCCTGCCGCTGAAAAGGCTTTCAAATCTTTTAACTGCAACCGTTCGTCTTTGTGAAAGGAAAGGCAGATTGTTACAGCTATCCATTATTGTATCAATTGCTGTGGAAGGTTTCATTTCGTCAATATCAAATATTTCCAGGTCATATTTCGAACCTTCGTCAGGGCAGACAATACCTATCAGTTTTTTATATGATTCTTCAACAAGAAAATCCTCTTCGCCGAAGAGCAGCAGAATCGGCGGCAGTTCTTTCATTTCGAATAATTGTCCTATATTTTCAATCATCAAAGCCTCTAAAGCATTTTAAAGCTGACATCTTTATCAGGTAAAGAAGATATTATCTTTTCAAACTTTTTTAGGATATTATCCGGTGTGTTATCCTTCAAAATATAATCTGTAATATGTAATTCTGCAAGCTCGACAATGAGCTCTTTATTAGTAAGGACGGTACAGGCTACTACGGGTATGTTTTTAGTAAGTGGCTCCTGTCTTAATATTCTCAAAGCCGTCAGTCCGTCCATATATGGCATTTCCATATCGAGCACAATCAGTGAAGGGATTTTTGTTTTTAGAAAATCAAATGCTTCCCTCGGGTCGCTAGCTTCATGGACTGATAATTTGAGTTTTTTCTCAAGAATGGTACGCAAATAGGTCCTGAAAGCCTTGTTGTCATCAACTATTAATATATCATGCTGCCAAAATTCCCCGCTCATTTTTTCCCTCTATAAAAAAATTTTAATATCATTTTTGAAAAAATTATCATCGAATTAATCTGTTTATAATTGCTCAATTTTATAAGTTCCTTTATCGTTTAATAATTTAATGATACCCTTGTTCCCGATAATATGCCCTGCACCGACAACGACAAAATATTTACCGCCATTTTCAAGAAAGTTTTCTATTTTGCTTTCCATTTTCTTATTTCTGTCGTCAAAAAGTTTTTTAAGGATTTCTTTTAAATTTGGTTCGTTTTCGTTTGGAATGTTCATCAGTTCTTCAAATGTTTTTGTATCACCTTTTTCCCAGGCATTATACAGCTCATCAACATTTTCTACGGTATTCTTCATGTCTTCGAGTGAGTATTTAACAAAATCATCGGGAAATTTATCTATATCGTCGAAAAGGTTCATCTGCTCATCTGCGGTTTCAAGCTCGAGAATCCTTTTTTCATCGGCTTTATCGAGAAAATGTTTGTCAATTCCGTATTTTTCGTCGTAACCGTTTGCTTTAAGTTCCATATCAATGAGTATAGTAGCGGCTAACCAGGGTTTTACCTTATTGAAATTGGTTATCGGGATTTTAAATTGGGCGAATTTTTCTTTAAGCAAATCAAAGGTTTCCTTTGAAACATTCATCTCGAGTGTGTTGCTGTCCTGGTACATAGCTTTTTTCAGCAGTTCCAAAGGCTTAACATTATTAATATTAATTTCGACAACGAGATTGTCCGATCCGTCGAAAGCATTCTCGATTTTTTTATCGAGTGGATAAAGGTTCTGCCTTGCAATATGAATTGAGCCGAGAAGATAAACAGTTGCTTTACCGGAAGTGATTTTCCACATGAATATCTTGTCTTTACCGCTATGCTGAACCGTCGAGCAGGAGATAATAATTAAAAACAGAAGATATAATAATAATCTGACCTTGAATTTTCCCTCTGCAAGAGAAATTAAATGTGCGTACAATTTTCTCTTTAAATTCAATCCGTAACTTTTCATATTTATCTGCAATGATAATTCTTCAATTCAACTAACTTACAAAAATAGCAATGAGAATTAGAGAAAAAAAGCCATTAGAAGTTAGATTCCTTTAGAAAAAATTTCTAAAATCTAATTTCAGGGAAAGGAACAAAATTAAAGTTGGCAGAATTAATTTCAAATTAACCTTTTGAAGTTGAGAGATGTTGAAATGAAAAAAATAAAAATTTAAATTTTTTCAAAAAATTATTTTTTCTTTTATATCATGCCAAACTTTAACCTATAAGGATTTCGGCTTTGATGAAAAACTTTGGAACATTACTTCAGATATTATGAAAAATCCGGATAAGCTTATGGACATCAATAGATGTTACTCGATTTGTATGATGATTAATATATTGGAGATATATTCAGCGAACATTCAAAAGATTCAGCTTTGATTATGGTATTAATTTTATAAATCAAAAAAAATTTTCCAAAAAAAAGGTATTTCTGTAATAAAAATGAGTGTGTATGATACTAATCATGCTGTTTTATATAAATAGCATTTTAAATATCAAGGATTGAAATTTGAAGAATTATATGGATTTGGGATAGAAAAGAAAGGTCAAGGAATTTATTATGATTTTATTGAAATTAAAGGAAAATTTTATATTTTATGTATCGAGAAATAATCATTATCAATTGGATATGATAAATGAAAAGAAAATCAATATAGGAGTAAAGCAGTACGATCCTACAACAGGGCGTTTCCTCAGCCCCGACCCGCTGACAGAGAAGCATGAAAATTTATCAAAAAATAATTGATTGTATATAATTGCATTAGCTATTTTATCATATAAGCACTATTTTACAAGTCGTGCCGTTATATTGAAAAATTATTTGTTAGATTATGTTCAATTTAATAAGCAGATACATATTAAGAAATCATGTTGCTCCGTTCCTTTTCGGAGTGTTTCTCGTTGTTTTCCTTTTCATATTCCAGTTTATACTGAAGAACATTGACCAGCTTGTCGGCAAGGGACTCGACACATGGGTAATTATACAGTTAATCGTTTTGAATACGGCATGGATGCTTGTTTTGGCCGTGCCGATAGGAGTACTGTTTTCGACGCTAATGACATTCGGCTCGATGTCCGCATCGCATGAAATAACAATATTCAAATCGAGCGGTGCGAGCCTGATAAAAATGATGACCCCGGTTTTAATAACCGGAATTATTTTAACTCTTGCCCTTTTCTGGTTCAATGACCAAATCCTGCCGGAAGCTAATCACAGGGCAAAGGTTATGCTGAATGACATCACGAGGAAGAAGCCTACATTTTCAATCGAAGCAGGACAATTCTCGAATGCGATTGACGGATATACGATACTTGCACGTAAAGTGGATTCTGTTCACGGGACTCTGAAAGGTGTAACCGTTTACGATAACACGAGGGCTAAGGGAATGAATATTGTATCGGCGGACTCTGGCATTGCACAATTCACTCCGGACCAGTCAAAGCTTATACTGAACCTGTTTCACGGGGAAATTCACCAGCTTTATAATAATGACCTGGCAAATTACAGAAGGATTAATTTTGATAAATACCAGATAATGATGAATGCAAGCGGATTTTCTTTTACGGAATCCAATGAAAATTCCATATCAAGGGGCGACAGGGAAATGCATATCCGTGACATGCAGAAAATTGTTGATGAAGCTGTTACGGCATCAAACCAGGTTGACACGAATGTAAAAAAGCAGTTAGAAAAACAATACGATTATTTGATAGGTAAAGATAACCGTTCATCGAGGTTCTATGCAAGTGAAAGCCCCCAAAAACAAGACACAAGCCGTTTAGCGGCACTTAAAGGTGTGGACAAGCGTATAAATTTTCTCGAATCATCCGTAAATTCGATGATGCTGAGGAAATTCGATTATGCACTAAGAGCCAAACAATATATAGTAGAAATTCAGAAAAAATATGCCATACCATTTGCGTGTATAGTATTTATACTTGTCGGTTGTCCTTTGGGTATAGTTACAAGGGGCGGCAATTTCGGATTCAGTGCGGCAATTACTCTAGGTTTTTATATATTATACTGGGCATGCCTGATTGGAGGTGAAAAGCTGGCAGACAGGGCAATGATGTCGCCGGTGCTCAGCATGTGGCTTGGGAACATTATAGTAGGTGTACTTGGATTATACCTGACAATAAGGGTGAATAACGAATCGTTAAAATTCAGCAATTTACCTGTAATAAAAAAAGTGAAGAAAATATCTTCTAAGAAAAAATCTCAGTAAACTATTTTAGAATGAATCAGCCTGATGAATGAAGCCAGAGAAGCAGGTGAAACAGCAAATCTTGCCGTATGAGTGCCGCGGTCATAGTCAAAATCATAAATTTCAAATTTCGATTGTTTTTTAATTAATTTAGGGATTAAACCGCAGATTTTTTCATTCGCATTTATTACTGTAACAACCGAACATTCAATAACATCGGGTTTTGAAATTATTTCGGAAGATTTTAAGAGATAACCATGTTTTTCAGGTATGGTGATTTTATAGATATCGTGATTAGAAGATATTGAAAAAATTTTTTCGGGCAAACCTTCAAATGATTTTAGCCATCTATCCAAATTATTTTTTTCAATGGTTGAATTTATTTTAAATTGAAGCAGGAGGAGTTTTTCTTTGCTCACAATCAGAGGATGAGGCAATTCAACACGACTGTTATCAACGATTGTAAAATCTCCATCGGGGGCGAAGGCTGAACGATAGATTAACCTAATGTGCTTTTCGGCTGCATTGCTAAGCATTTCAGGATAAAGGAGCTTTAAACCGTTCACCGATGCTTTATATGCATCATTATAATTTAATTCTTTAATGGATTTTGTTTCTTTAACGATTTTCGGGTCGGCAGTTCTGAAACCGTTTACGTCGGTCCAAATAGTCAGTTCACCTGCACCGGCAAGCTGAGCGAATAAAGTTGCGGTAAAATTAGAACTCTCAATACCCATTGTGGTCACTTCACCAATAAGATTTTTAGCAACAAATCCCTGGGTAAGTACAATTTCATGCTTTTCCATGGCAGGGAGCAATGTTGATTCGAAAATCTGCTTTGTTTCAGGGAATAATGGCTTTGAATTTCCGAAACTGTCATCGCTGACAATAAGAGATGTGGAATCAATACACTCGTGTTGATAACCCTGCTCGGCAAGGAAATAATTAACGGTATGAAGTGCAAAGTACTCACCATAACTTAAGATTACATCGAGTGTCCGGGGAGTAAGTTCCCGTGTAATCATCAAGCCTTCGAGAAAATCTGAGATTTCATTTTTACCTTTTCTAAAGAGCTTTTTCAGGTCTTTTTGTTTTGAATCATCAGTCAATAATTGTTCAGCGAAAAGATTGTGTTCTTTAATGATTTTTGATAAGATATTATATGAATCTTTTTCTTTGCCCTGTTCTGCTAAACGTGCAGCCGTTTCAAGCTTTCTTGTTGCTGATGAGAAAGCTGAAATTACAATTAATAAAGGCTTACCGGAATAGTTCCTTATGATATCAACCATACGGTTGAATCCGCCCGGTTTTCCAAGAACAGCCCCTCCGATTTTAATTACATTTATCAACGAAAACCGTATTTATTAAAAAAACAAAAATAACAAGGTAATGTTATTATTACAATAAAATATTAATTATTTGCATTTTCGGCTATTTTTGCATTATAAGACAGATTAAAACGTTAATAAATCATTTAATATTTACAAACCGGAAAATTGTAACTTTTTGAAGCTTTGGATTGTCTAAAACATTAAGAATGGAACAAATAATAATTTTGAAAGAATTGCTTAGAGAAATCGGAAAATATAAATTTTTGTTGCTGATAATTATTGTACTTAATATCTGTAATCTCCCCCTGAAAGCTAATTTGACAATTGAACTGGACACAATAGCTTCAGGAACAGTATACCCAATTGTTAACGCAGATAAATATCCACAGCTTAAAGTCAGGATGAGGGTCAGTAAAGACGGGAACATAATAAGTCTTTTGCCTTCAAACATCATATTTACTCAAAGCAACAGGGAAACAAAGCCTGCATCGGTAAATTCCGCAGACAACGGATGGTATGACGTGAGCTGGTATTCTTTTTCCGAAGGTACGATAGGTGTTGTATGCACATACCAGGATGAAGCCGGAAAAGCAGACGGAATTTTCAAGGTCGGGATGTCACTTAAATTAAACATAAGGACCATAACAGACCAGGAAACCCCGGATTTGCAATTCGACGGAATTCCGCAGGGCATGCAACAGAGTAAAACGGTGAATGTGGTTGCGATGGCAGGGGAGCATGATTCATCCGGAAGAGAAACAATACTTCGTGTAGATTCAATAAAAACATACAGCCCAGATTTTCAGTGTTTGTGGCGGGGAAGTGTTATGAACCGAAACCTGCCGCCTGTAGGATTAATGCCAGGATTTAATTATAAAGTGAATTTAACTTATTCACCTCAGGATAATACCGGATATCACAGGGATAAATTTAAAGTGTATTATGAAGGAGGCCTTTTTGAAGATATAAATCTTATCGGAGGTTATTTCAACATACCTGAGGCGTCTTACTTACACCTAATACAGCCAAACGGAGGAGAAAGGCTGACACCTTGCCAGACATACACAATAAAATGGGAAAGATATACTCCCGGAATAAAAACAAATATAGAATTAAGCACCGACGGCGGAAGTACATGGTCGAATATTGGTTCAAGCCCGGACTCAGCTTTTAACTGGACTGTGCCGAATTTTGCAACTGATAATGCACAAATCAGGGTGAGCCAGGACTTAACATATACAAATCCTATCCTACTTACAAAAGATGAAATACCAACGTATAAAGTTGCTCACAGCTTTAACGGTTTAAAGCTTTTGGATGCAAATCTGGCAGGCATTGTCAGGGAGTGGGACCTTATTAATTATACTATGAAAGGTGAATATAAGATTGCAGATATATCATATCCCGGCAGACAGATTATACCATTGGGGCTTGATTATACGGAAAGCGACAGCAGGTTTGCCGTAGCTTACAGGTATAAAAATCAGACAGGAGATAATATCGCATTTTTTGATACAAGCAATTATTCGCCGGCATCTGTTGTACCGATTGACCCGAATTTTACAACAAAAAAAATGCTGATTGACCATAGTCAGCGTTACATGGCATTTGTACCTGATTTTGGAAATACTATATTAATACATTCAGCGAAAGACGGAAGTTTCATAAGGAAACTTACATTTTCGGCACCGGTAACTGCCTTTGCTTTCAGTACCGGGACCGATGAAGCCGTTGTTGCACTATTAAACGGGCAGGTAAGCTTAATTACACTTAATGATTTTTCAATATCAGATACCTTCGATTTTTCAGGTATACCTGTCATCTTAGAAATTGCATTATCCCCTAACGGGAAATACATAGCAGTGGGATGTATGGCACCAAGAAGCACAATTTTTATAAGCAACAGGAACGAAGTCCATGTTTATGATATTTCCACGAGACAGATTGTAAGGACATACAGGGAAACAGCAAGCGACCCTGTCGGATTAAGGTTCAATCCGATTTCGACTACTCTTGTTATTGGTTCCAAAACTCAACCACAACTAACGTTGTGGGACCTCCCTTCAAATAATACAAGTTCCGGGATGACAGGGAGCAACGGCTCACTGACAGATATATCCTTTTCACCTGTAAGGGCATCAATTGCAACATCAACTGATTCATGGGACCATTTATGGATTAGAAACTTTTCATACCCCGAAAGGGATGGGAGTGATTCATCATTTACAATAGTCAGACCAGTATTAACGGTAAATCCGGTAAATGCAGGCAATAAATACGTAGCTACAAATAACGAATATGATATAAGTGCCAGTTTTTGCAACAGCGGCTCAATACCTGTTTTTATTAATAATTCTTTTTTAAAAAATGGTGTCAGTTTCAGAATAAAAGATACATTTCAGCCCGATTCGTTGTATCCGGGACAATGTATGGATATGAAAATCATCTTTAATCCGCAGGATACCGGAAAAGTTACGGACTCCTTAGTCTATTCATCCTGCATTGGAAATTTTTATGTACCAATTGAAGGGTACGGTATAAACAGGAACATTTCTTTTTATTTTGATACACTTGACTTTGGTGAAGTCTGCCTAAATAATAGCAGTACAAAAGAAGTATTGTTTATTAAAAATAATGACCCGGTCCCGGTCTATATAAATGGAATTTCAATACCGGATTATCCTTCTGCATTTAAGATAATAACACAGTTAAAAGATTCAATTCTAAATCCCGGGGAATCATTTAGTATAAAGTTTAATTTTACTCCAACAGCAATTGGCACGGTTAGTCAACTAGTCGAGGTATCTCATTCATGGCTTCCGAAATTCACATTCAGGAAGAACTTTTTGAAAGGAACGGGAATAGGCTCGGAATTTGAAATTAATTACAGCGATTTAAGGTTTATACCCGAGATTCAGGATAGAACAATAAAAATCAAAAATAATTCAAACAGTGACCTGATAATTAATACAATTGATATAACTCCACCGGGTGTCTTTAATGTTACTACCCCATTACCGATTGTTATTCCCGTAAAAGGTGAGACTGATTTAAGTGTTCACTGGACAGGTGAGACAACAAACGATATATACATGCAGGTTGAAGGAAGCCCGTGCATATCTAAGCGCTATGTTGTATTAGGGATGTACGAGGGAAACTCCCTGCTGTCAATTTCACCGGTTCTTGCAGACCCGAGGGATAGTGCCATTATACCGATTAATTTCACAAATTCGGAGAACAAACCTTATAATGGAGAGAGAACATTTGAAGCTATTATTACTGTTAATCCAAGAATGTTTCTTCCTGTTTATGCTTCGAGCCTGTACGGAACAGCAATGATAACCAAAAATGAAATTGTATATGACCGCAGGATTATAGGTGTAAAGGTTGACGGAAATTTCGACAGGGAGGGGGTTGTTGCCGAAATACACGGGTTAGCAGGGTTAGCAGAAACAGATACATCAAAAATAGAATTTGATTCCAGTTCTGTTTTTTGGGGAAAAGCAGTTAATACTTTTACCGAAGGAGCATTATTTAAGTTAATTAATCTAAGCGGAACGAGAAGGTTTTTGCAAAATGGTTTAAGCCTTATTTCATTAAAGCCAAATCCAACAGACGGATTTGTTCAAATCGCTATAAATTCCATTAATGCCGGTAATTGTTCGGTTGATGTGTTTGACGAGTTAGGAAACAAAAGAGAAGACACTATGAATGAAGCTTTAACTGTGGGAGTAAATAATCTTTCGATTAATCTACCAGGTTTAAATACCGGAACCTATTACATGAAAATAAGCCGAGGAACAAGTGAGATTACAGTGCCGATAATGATAGTAAAATGATAAGAATATTAAATTTGAACATAAACATAAAAATATATAGATTAATAATAATTTCGCTTTTCATCTTGTTTTGTCAAAGCAAATTATTCCCCGATGATAAATATTCAGATTTCATTCTTACCGGAGGTATAGGATTGAACTTGAATTTTCATCGTGGTAACTTTAAGGGTTATTCTTCTTATGCATATCTTAATCCGTCTTTCACAAACGGTTTCGGGCTTGGAGGAAGAATTTTTGCAGGTGCTGAATATATTTTTAAAGATAAACTGTTAGGTAAAGAACTTCACGGCGGATTTGATGTTTCATATTCAAACTTATCATCTACACTGATAAAGGATGAATTTATAGGTAATATAATAACAGAGAACACATACACTCAAGGAACATCAGAACATAAGCTTGAATCACACATATCTGCACTTATGATAGAGCCGAAACTTATAATTTATCCATTCGAGAATTTGCCTTTATCTGCTTTTGCAGGATTCCAATTCGGTATTCCAATGAATATGACATATTATCAGGAAGAAGGGCTGATTCATCCTGATTTTGGAACTTATGAAAACGGGCAGAGAGTCAGAGATACCTCTTCAGGCAATATTCCTTCTCCGGCTTCGGTTTATTTTGCCTTGTCTTTGGGCGTAAGATATGAAATATATAAATCGGATAATTTTACGGTTCTGCCAGTCATTAATTTTAATTTTGGTTTGACAAACCTATCATCTAATGTTGATTGGAAAGCTTCAAATCTATCATTTAGTGCATTATTGCAGTACAGAATTCCTTTACCCGTTAAGAAAACGAATCCGCCTCCTGTTCCACCTCCTCCACCTCCACCGGAGGAAAAACCGATGCATTTCGCATTAAATGTATTCTATAAGGATAAAAAATTAGAAGATGGAGATACGATAAAAGTCAAAGTTGTGGATACTTTATATATAAATAAATATTATGTCAGTCCGGTTATTTTTTATGCGGAGAATAAAACGGATTTTGGAATTAAAAGCGGTAATCCCGAAAGTCCCGAGGATGCACAAAATATGAGCTACAGGGCTATACAATTTTATCTTGCAGAACATCCCAAATCAAAAATTAAAATTATTTCTTCTGCTATAAGTGATGAAGGAAGAAACACAGCTGCCAAGAGACTTAAAACATTTTTGAAAAAATTTAATATTGATTCGTCCAGGATAACAAAAGATATAAAAATTGAAGATAAAAATAAATTCAGAATAAAGGAACTGGAGGATGAAAACAGATTTATCAAATTTGAAACCGATGATAAAGAGCAGGCTTTAAATGTTACTTTTGATTCATCTCAAATCTCATATATTGATGATGTCAAAATTAATATTCTGCCGGACTTACAAAATGAAAGTAATAACAGATTTGAAGGAATAATATCTGTAAATGGACAAGAAGTTAATAAACTGGCTGATTCAGCGAGATATTATGACTTAAGCGGGTACCTGAATAAAGATATTATTATTAACAACGGCAGAATTACGATTGGAGCTGATAACACAGATGTAACCGGTCAACGCATTACAAAAAAAATGAATATTTACTTAAAAGCGGAACCTTACCAGGCAAGGCTTGTTGAAAATTTATCATCAGGTGTACCCGGCAGGGAAGCATATCATGAATATATACTCGGTTTTTGCAAATTTGATAAAAGTGATTTTTACAGCATTAATTATCATGCCGTCAATGTAATTAAAGAGGCTTACAATTATGGAAGGAAAATAGAAATAATTCCATTGACCGACAGCCTCGGTACAGATGAATACAACCACATTCTGGCTGTAAAAAGGGCGGAATTTGCATCGAAGGTCTTGTCAATTGATTTAAAAAAAATAAAACTTACAATTCCGAACCGCTATTTATTCTCGAATGATTCTCCGGAAGGAAGGCTGATGAACAGGTCAGTCATAGTCAGAATATTTTAATTTAAGTTTTAAAAAAGATATTAAACAACATTTTTATATAATTTGAAAAATAGAAGTTGATTTATATAATTAAATTCTTTAAATTAATATTGATTAATATTAATTTAATTATTATTATTTTTATTTAAAAATACTAATGACAAATCATTTCAATGTTTAATAAATCAATAGGTGTTGTTATGAAGAATATTTCTACTTTTTGTATTTACATTCTTTTATGTGCTTTCCTATCTATTTCTACAAATAATTTATATTCTCAAACAATAAGAAAAGTTCTTGTCGAAGAAGGAACAAACACTTCCTGCGGCCCCTGTGCTTCGCAAAATCCAACATTTCAGGCATGGATTGCCAATAATATCAACCGTCTTGTTCCGGTTGTTTATCATCCCTGGTGGCCCAGCCCACAAGACCCGTTTTATTTGTATGACACTGCCATGGCGGCAACAAGAATACGATATTATGGAATCCAAAATATTGGTGTGCCCTGTGGTGTATTAAACGGTCAATTTAATACTCCGACAGGTTCTAATTATCAGGGTTGTGTTTCAGACACCGTAGCCTGGGCTAACGGATTAGCAGCCGAGGAATTTTATTCTCCGATAAAAATAACAATCCAGCTTACACAGAATAATGGTTCTGGAACGGTGAAAGTTGATGTATCATCTTCGGCTAAATTAAGCAATAAAAAATTAAGAGTTGTGATATGTGAACAATACCACCAGTATAATGCAGCAAACGGTGAAAAAGAATTCTATTATCTGGCTAGAAAGATGCTTCCTGATTTCAATGGAACGGATATTTCATTAAGCGCAGGCGAGACTAAAAGTTTTACTTATGACTTTTCTGTAGACCCGACGTTTGTACCCGGTGGCTTGTATGCTGCTGCTTTTATACAGGATGATGATACAAAGGAAGTCCTTCAGGCAGAATCATCATTGAATTATCCGGCTCCGAAAGAACCTGATTATTCAGTTTTTGTTAACCAATTTGATAATGTATTTGTTGGCAATAAGGGGGATTCATCTTCGATGGATATTATTCTGATGAACACGACCGGATCGGATGTAACATATATGCTAAATGCATTTACTTCATCCCAGACACCGGCGGACTGGACAGCAACAGTGGTAGATAATAAATATGTTGTCCAGGTAAAAGCAAATTCAACCGAGGAAGTCAAGTTGAATTTTACAATCGGAAATACAACCGGTATAGGTGAAGTAAATATCAATGCACTTATTCAGGGCAAGTCAATATCATTTAATACCAGTAAATTAATCGGTATTTCGGAATCAATTGATGCTTTGCATGTGATGGGAGGAGCCTCTGACCAGTCAGTGTTTCCAATAATTACTGCGAAACGCGGCACAGGTAAATACTTTGATATCTCTTCACAAAATTTTTCTCTTGCTTACCCAATGTTAGCAAATCTTAAAACTTTCGTTTGGGATGGTAGTACTGATGGTGAATTTACGGCTAATGATGCTACTTCAATAAATGACGCAATGAATAAAGGTATAGGAGTATTGTTATGTGGAGGAAAAATTACTACCGGATTAGTTAACTATGGAGTTTTGAATCAGTTTAATTCTTCATTTATTGCATATAGCAGGGAAGGCTATGGCAGTTCTCCCTGGCCTGTTACATTAGCAGGAATTACTGGTGACCTGATTAGTTTCGATTTTGGTAATAACGTAAGCGGGCATTTAATTAATTGGTTACTGCCATTATTTAAAATTAATAATGCATCAACGACATTTCCGGTTATGACCTTTGCTGCCTCCAAAGATTCGATATTTGCCATCCGTGTACAAAAGTCAAATTCAAGAGCAGTGCTTCTTGGTATAAATCCATTTGTCATTCTCGACACGACGATAAGAAGTAATTTAATTAACCGTTCACTTGACTGGATTGAATATAAAATCAATGATGTCAAAGACGGAGAAGATTTTCAGGCTATTAAAGATGCTTATGCCACACCAAATCCTTTTACTGACAAGATTACTTTACATTTCAACTTTACAAATATGAAGATAAACGGGAACTTAAATATATCAGTTGTGAACGAAATTGGACAAACAGTGAAGGTTCTAAATGAAAGAACTTACAATTTAGGTGAGAATAATCTTGTAATTGACTTATCGAATCTTTGTGCAGGGGATTATTTTATTCAGATTTTATCAGGGAGCCAATCTTTAATCGTACCAATTGTAAAAGTACAATAACTGATTGTTGCTTATAAATAATATAACTGATAAGCCTGCAGAAAATTGAATGCAGGCTTTTTTGTATAAAATTGTAAAATTTTATCATTTAATTCTGATTTAATTTCCTTATTTTTTTTCTCCTGCACTGACTTCGGGAAGGTTTTCCCAGTCTGTTGTGTATCGGGGAGATTTCATATCGGATTTTGTACCCCAGGGACGTTTTATGCCTGAACTTGCGTAGAAAAGTGTTC
The DNA here is from genome assembly GCA_027371665.1 of Bacteroidota bacterium. GTDB lineage: Bacteria > Bacteroidota > Ignavibacteria > Kapaibacteriales > UBA2268 > DAHXMP01. Next base: position 20,134 of record DAHXMP010000478.1, read on the forward strand.
GTGAGCCGTATTCTATATTGATTCTGTCGAGTGTGTCGGTAACTTTAGCAAGCTTTATTCTGTTTTCTGTATCGAACAAGCCGAGTTGCGAGCGGTCTACAGGTTCGAAGCCTGCAAGCATAACACCCACCTTTTGATACAGGAAACCTGATTTGAAAATTTGCTCGACTCCTTTCATCGCATAGCTTGTCAGTTCGGAAGTTGCATCTGTCGGGACAGGCATTCTAACTAATACACCGTTATGATACTGAGGAGTTTTTTTGAACGGATTAGTTCTGAGAAAAACTGTCAACAGTTTACAAGCCGAATGCTGTTCACGCATTTTCTCGGCGGCACGGGAAACGAAGAGAGAAACGGCTTCCTTGATTTCTTCTATTGTCTCGACATATCTGCCGAATGATCGGGAGCTTATAATCGCTTTTTTCGCGGGAGGAGAATTTTCGAGAGATACGCATGGAATACCGCGAAGCTCAAAGACTGTTCTCAAACCCATGACAGTCATGTTTTTCTTAATCCATTTGTCGTTGGTACTTGCCAAATCAAAAGCGGAATTGATATTGTTCTTCCTGAGAAGTTTTGTGTATTGATGGCCGACACCCCAGACATCGCTTACATCGGTTATTTTGAGATATTCGTCAATATTAGTGGAACCGTAAAGATTTAGCACACCATTGTACTTAGGGTCTTTTTTCGCAACACGGTTTGCAATTTTTGAAAGTGTCTTAGTCTCGGCTATACCTATTGAAACAGGAATTCCAACCCATTTGTAAACGGTTTCGCGGATTTCCCTGCTATATTCGGTTAGGTTTTTTCTTTTGAAACCGGCGAGGTTTATGAAAGCTTCGTCGATGGAATAAATTTCGACATCGGGTGAAAATTGCTCGAGCGTTGCCATTACACGGTGCGAAATGTCGCCGTATAAAACATAATTAGAGGAAAATACATTTACTTTATGTTTTTTAACTATGTCTTCGACCTTAAAAAGAGGTTCTCCCATCTTGATTCCGAGGGCTTTTGCTTCTTCCGAGCGGGCAACAATAATTCCGTCGTTATTCGAAAGCACGACGATTGGCTTGCCCTGGAGCTTAGGATTGAAAACCCTTTCGCAGGAAGCATAGAAATTGTTGCAGTCAACTACTGCAACGGGAGGATTTTTTAATGCTTTCGCCATCTTGTTAAAAAAAATTATTATTTATAGAGCCAAAGATATTGATGTTAAAAATAATGATTTATTTTAATCAATCAGGCTTAGAACTGTTCTTTTTATTCTCCAGATAATTTCGACCGCTTCGTCCCTTTTGACGATTTTTACTTCGAGTGCAAGCTTTTTCTCCTGTTGAATTAATTTTGCCGTGGCGATTGAGTGAATTTGTTCGACAACCATCGGAAATATATTATCATAATAGTTTTTGTCCGATTCTGAAGGAAATTCTGCTATTAGAGTATCGTGTTTGATTGAAATTTTTACAAATCCTGAAGACAATGCCGCAATCCTCATTTTTACGGCAAAGATTAATTCTTCGGCTTGCTGAGGAAGTTTCCCAAACCTGTCTTTCAATTCTTCGACAATGTCTTTCAATCCTTCATTATCCCTGACATGATATAGCTTTTTATAAAACCGGAATCTTTCAGTTTCGCTTGTAACATAATCGCCGGGCAGAAAGGCATCTGTGTTGAGTTCTATTAATATATCTTCGTTATCGAATGATGAATTTTTGATTTTGCTGGAATCCCTGAATAAATCGCTGAATTCTTCGATTTTAAGCTCGTTAACGGCTTCATCGAGAATTTTATGATACATTTCGAAACCGATTTCGTTAATATAGCCGCTTTGTTCGGGACCGAGCAGATTACCTGCTCCGCGGATTTCCATATCTCTCATTGCAAGCTGTAAGCCGCTTCCCAGTTCGGTAAATTCTTCGATTGCCTGCAATCGGCGAAGTGAATTTGAAGAAAGAGTTTTAACGGGTGGAATAATAAGATAGCAATATGCCTGTGTGTTGCTCCTTCCGACACGACCCCGAAGCTGGTATAGTTCTGCAAGTCCGAAATTGTTTGCGAAGTTAATAAAAATCGTGTTCGCATTAGGTATATCAATTCCAGATTCGATGATTTTTGTCGTTATAAGCATATCATATTTTCGTGCAAGAAATTTCTCCATGACTTTTTCCAGTTCGGACGTATTCATCTGCCCGTGAGCTATTGCAATCCTGATTGATGGTAATAGGTTTTGCAGGTTATGGGCTATTTTTTCAAGGTCGTGGATTTTGTCATTAACAAAAAATACCTGCCCTTTTCTTTCGATTTCTTTTTCAACAGCATTTTTTATTAACTTATCGTTCCATTCTATAATTTCGGTATAAACCGGGAGCCTGTTTCGCGGGGCTGTTTCTATTATGCTGAGGTCTCTTGCTCCCATCAAAGAAAAATTTAAAGTTCGCGGAATCGGTGTGGCTGTAAGAGTTAATGTATCAACATTAGTTCTCAACTGCCTGAGCTTTTCTTTCGCTCCGACACCGAAACGGTGCTCCTCATCAATTATTAGCAGGCCGAGGTCTTGGAATCCGACATCCTTACTTAATAATCTGTGAGTGCCAATCAGGATGTCTATCTGTGATTTTTTTATCTTATCAACTATCACGTTCTGTTCTTTCTTTGACCTGAAACGTGATAGGACTGCGATATTAACGGGGTATCTGCTAAGCCTGTCCACGAAAGTCATGTAATGCTGCTGTGCAAGAATTGTAGTCGGTACGAGGACGGCGACCTGCTTTCCTGTCTGAACCGCTTTGAATGCCGCCCTCACGGCAACTTCTGTTTTACCGTAACCGACATCGCCGCAAACGAGCCTGTCCATAGGAGTTTCGGATTCCATATCTTTTTTAACTTCGATTGTCGTTTGTGCCTGGTCGGGTGTATCCTCATAAATAAACGAAGCTTCAAATTCTTTTTGCCATATTGTATCAGCCGGAAATGAGTACCCGGGCTGTTTTTTACGTTCGGCATAAAGCTTAATCAGGTCGCGGGCAATATCCTTAAGCCGTTTCTTAGTTCTTGCTTTTTTCCTTAGCCATTCCGAGGAACCAAGCTTACTTAGCTGAGGTATTACACCTTCCTTGGCTGAATACTTTTCTATTTTGTTAATGTAATTAAGATTAACATACAAAATATCGCCTTCGGCAAATAATAATTTAACGCAGTCCTGGAGGCTGTCTCCGAGTTTTACACTACGGAAACCGTCGAATTTGCCGATACCTTTATCAATATGGACTACATAATCGCCGATTTTCAACTGCATCAATTCTTTTAATGAAATTCCATTCCCGTTGGTTTTACCTTTACGGGATGTTCTTGTCCTGTACCTGTCAAATATTTCATGTTCCGTAAAAACGGCAAGCTTTTCTTCCGTCAGTAAAAATCCGTGTGTAAAGGTATCATCGAGCCATGTAATCGAGTCGTGTGTTTTTCCGGCATCGGCAAGATATGGCATTTCAGTTTGGTCTTTATTATCAGGCATTTCAATCCCGTTTTCGACTAACTCCCTGAATCTTTCAAGATGAATTTTCCCCTGGGCTGACAACACAAGTTTTATGTTCATTCCTGCTAGCCTCCTCAGTTCCGAAGCAAAATCTTTTATAGAACCATGATATTGAAACTGATTTGCAGAATTTACTTTGACATCGGCTTCGCCCAGTTTATTAATCATCAAGGTTCTGAATTTATTGACTTGTGTCCAATCATCAATTGAAGATTCGAGAGTATCGGGACTGTCGAGAATAACAATAGTATCATCGTTAAGGTAATCGAAGATATTAGAATCGGCAACCGTCCTAGACGGCTGATAAATGTTATCAAGAAATTCAATCTGTTTATGTTCGGTTATGCTTCTTTGTGACTGAGGCTGGAACTCGCGAATTGATTCGATTTCATTTCCGAAAAATTCTATCCGTAAAGGATTGTCCCATCCGAATGGAAAAATATCAACTATACCGCCGCGGATTGCAATATCGCCCTGTGAATTGACGAACTCTTTCAAATCGAATCCGTTCATCCTGAGCAAGTTGGTGAATTCAAGGAAGTCAATTGACTGCCCTTTAGCCAGTGTCAATCTATGTTTTATAATTTCATCTTTTTTCGGTATTTGAATTTTCAATATACCGGGAGTTGCAATTGATATAGAAAAATCATTTTTCTGCAAAGTAGCAAGCCCATCAATCAACCATGCAAGATTTTCATCAATACCTTCATCAGAATAATGAATTTTATTAAGAGGTTCTGATAGAAATGCTATGTTTTCTTCGTTTATAAATAACCTGATATCCTGTTGCCAGTCTTCGGCATCATGTACGTCAGGTACAATTACAAGAAAATTCTTTTTCTTTTTTTGCCACAATGCAGCAATAGTTATCGCCTTGAGAGAACCACTCAAAGTTTTAACGGTAATTTGCCTTTTACCTGAATCAATAATTTCGGATAGCTCGTTAATAAATTTCAGCCGGTCAAAATACCCTGAAATATTTTCTATTTGTTTTTTATCGTTCAATGAAAAGTAATATCAATTTAAAAAAATATCAGTCATTACAGATAATCATGATTTTCATTTCTTTAGCACGTTTCGGAAAACGCTTCTGATAATAATAATCGCGAATTTCCATTAACATTTCTTTCCTGTTTAATTTCCTGTTTGAATAAATCTCGTATATTGTGCCGTTGTAGCCGTCTTTAATAACATATCTATATTTCCTGACTTCATCAGCCATAGCTTAATCTTCAGATATTATTTCGACGGTTGTACCGGGCTTCTGCCTTATATTATAAGAAACGGAATTAAATTTTCTGATTTCTTTTAACATGCCTTCACGAGTCAATTCTTTGTTTGCATAAATGACATATTTCACATTTTTTCTCGTATCACGAATAACATTTCGTACAGGTGGTTTCTCCATAATTATTCACTCTTTGTTTAATAAAAATTTCCCAAAATTATGTTCAAAAATATGATATTTGTCTTCTTTGATTCGTACTTCAAAACTTATACCCTCATCTTTATCTTCTCTCGAAATTATGTCGGCATAAGAGTATAAGGGATTAACAAGGCTCATAGCGGAATACGGGAGAATGAAACTTGCTGTTTTACTATGCTCGTCGGCTTTACTTTGCATCACTTCGAGCAGTTTTTGAATATTTATGTTTCTTTCTGCCGATGTAAATATTGCGTTCGGAAATTCCGATTCGATTGCACGAATGTCGTTCACATCCTCTATTAAATCCACCTTGTTCAATACAAGAATAGTGGGTTTAAGATTTATCTTCAATCCTTCGAGAGTACCATTTACTATTTTAATATGTTCCCTGAAAAACTTGTGAGAAACATCAACGACATGGATTAAAATATCGGCTTTGGTGGATTCCGCAAGTGTGCTTCTGAACGATGCCACAAGATTAACCGGCAGTTTCCTGATAAATCCGACAGTGTCCGAAAGAAGTGCCTTTGCTCCACCGGGGAGTGTGAAAGCCCTGACTGTTGTGTCAAGAGTTGCAAATAGCTTGTCTTCAACATAAACACCTGCATCGGTTATGGCATTCATCAGAGTTGATTTTCCGGCATTAGTATAACCGACAAGGGCATATTGCGTTAGTTCTTTACGGGCTTTTCTTTGTTGCTCTCTCTGTGTGGAAATATCCCCGAGCTTTTCTTTCAGCTTTTGAATTTTAGTTTTCACCATTCTTCGGTCTGTTTCAATCTGCGTTTCACCGGGACCCTTTGTTCCGATGCCTCCGTATTGTTTAGAAAGATGTGTCCACATTTTTGACAGGCGGGGCAGAATGTATTGTAACTGTGCAAGCTCGACCTGTACTTTTGCTTCGAGAGACCTTGCATGTTTCGCGAAAATATCGAGAATCAGCCCGCTCCTATCAATGACTTTTACATTGAAAGCATTTTCGAGATTCCTAAGCTGAGCCGGTGAAAGTTCATCATCGAAAATTACGAGAGTAACCAGCTTTTCCAGAATCAGTTCTTTTATTTCCTCGACTTTGCCTTTGCCAATGGCAGTTGCTGGATTTGGGGCATCGAGTTCCTGGTAGATTTTTTCGATAATGTCTGCACCTGCAGTTTCGGCGAGGGATTCAATTTCGCTGAGATGTTCAAAAGCGGTTTCCCTATCAGTTCCTTTCCTTCCAATTGCAATTGCAACTGCTGTTTCTTTTGTTTCTGTTAATTCGTACAAAAATTCTCCAATGATATAAGTCGCCAATATTCACGTTTTGGAGGTTGAAATATTGATTAACAAAATCAAATATAAATCTAATAGTAGTTTATTTACAGAAGACGAATTATAAATAATTCATATATTTTTTGTAATTTTAGTTTTTATATTTTAATTAGTCAATAATATTTGAGTTTGTTATGGCAACGTATAAAGAATTAATTTTAAATGTAGTGAAACCTCTTTGCAATGAAGTTGAAACATATGAACACCGGAATCAATTATCCGTTATGATACCTAAAGAGAAATTACAGCTTGTGGCCCAGGAACTTAGGGACAATCCTGAAACCGGCTTCGATATGCTTATTGATATAACAGCTGTTGATTGGTTAAAAGAAAAAGAAAGGTTTGAGGTTGTATATTTTCTCTTTTCAAATAAATTCAAAAACAGGCTTAGGCTTAAAGTTGCCATCGAAGAAGAAAATCCGGTTTGTCCGACAGTTACCGGTGTATGGGACAGTGCAAACTGGTATGAACGTGAAACGTTTGATATGTACGGGATAAAATTCGATGGACATCCAAATCTGAGACGATTCTATATGCCAGAAGATTATGTTGAACCGACGACAGGCGAACCGTTATATCCTTTAAGAAAAGATTTTCCGCTTATGGGAGTTCCAGATTCTCTTCCGTTACCCCCCTATCCGGAAAAATTCGGGGAACTTAAATAGTTTACCATTTTACGCTAATTTCTAATTTCCGTTTCGTATAGATTTTATTGCATCTTCGACAGTGTCGGCATATTCAAAAATGCCGTCGAGTTGAGATATTGTTAGCATTTTCATGACTAAATCCTTTACACCAACAAGAATTATCGGAGTTTCCTGGTCTTTTAACTGGCGGTTCGCAAGAAGTAATGCACCAAGTCCAGTGCTGTCCACATATTCTACAAAGGACAAATCGAAAACCAGAGCTTCAAGCTCAGGCTGACATAAAATAAGGAGCTCAGCCTTCAATTGAGGAGATATATCCGCATCGAGGTTTGGCCTTTTTAAAGTAAAAATTGCTATATTGTCCTGTCGTTCAATTGTAAATCGCATAACCTTGTTTTTGATATTTTTGAAAACCAGATGTTGCAAGTTAATTATAGGAAATTAATTTTCAAAGACTTTTGTTATGAATAAAAACGATTTCGTTAGATTTAATATTCTTGTTATAAGACTAAGTTCGATGGGGGATATTTTGCTGACAACGCCATTAATAAGACAACTTAGGATTAAATATCACCAGGCGAGAATTGATTTTATTTGTTCTAAACAATTTTCCGATATTTATAAAAACAATCCCCATATTTCAAATCTATTGGACTATGACAAGTCCCTGACTTCCGCTGAAATTAATAATTTTAAAAAATCTATCCTGATGAATTTAGGGAGTAAGAAGTATGATATTGTTATTGACTTGCAGAAGAATTTCCGTTCACTGAACTTTAAAAGAGGATTAGGATATAATTACTTTTCTGTAAAAAAACATCGCCTTAACAAACTATCACTTGTTTATTTTAAAAAGCCATTGGAAAAAAAATTTATGAACATGTCTGAAATTTACAGGCATTGTGTTCAGTGCCTGAATATTCCCGATGACGGCAAGGGTCTTGAAATATGGCTTTCAGGGGAGAATACAGAGATAATATATCCACCGGAAAAAAGGGCTGAAACAACAGGATTGAAAAAAATTGCAATAGCACCCGGTGCACGACATTTAACAAAAAGATGGCTGCCGGAACGTTTTGCTGAATTAATTGATTTATTAAAGAATTCTTATGGTTCTGAAATTGTTATTGTTGGAGGAAATGATGATATCCCAACAGTTAATGAAATTCTTAGTTTGACAAAAAGTGAAGTAAGTAATTTCAGTGGTTCTTCCTCAATTTTGAAAACGGCGGAAATTATTGATTCATGCAATCTTTTGATTACTAATGATACCGGAGTGATGCACATCGCTGCAGCAAGACAAGTGCCGGTAATAGCTATTTTCGGTTCAACTGTACAGGATTTTGGATTTTCTCCTTTCAGAGTTAGAAATAAAGTTGTCGAGAAGGATGTTTCATGCAGGCCATGTTCTCATATAGGCAGGGAATCATGTCCTAAAGGGCATTTTAACTGTATGAAAAAAATTACCGTTGAAGATGTAATAAAAGCTATAAACAATTTATTAAAAGTTTAATGATAATATTGAAAATGTTCCCAATTAAAGATAAACAAATAGCTGTTATTATAATTTCTTTACTGGCGATTATTATTTTTATAAATCTCGGGAAAGAAGAAATACAGCCATGGGATGAAGGATTATATGCTATCAGGGCAAAGAGTGTTCTTCATTATAATGATGCCTGGGACCAATCCGGATACTCTCCGGGCGGGCTTTATTCTTCGACCTATCCGCCATTAACAATATGGTGTATGTCTTCTTTTATGGCTTTATTTGGTGAGAATGGCTTTTCAGTTAGATTGTTTTCGGCTATTTGTTCTGTCTTGTCTTTAATCTTTATTTATTTTATTGCACTGAGAATAATGCAGAAAAAATTTGCAATAACAGCATCAGTATTAATGGAAGGAACTTTAGTCTGGGATAAATTTTCAAGACAGGGAATGACTGATATACCTCTTGCTTTTTTCTTCATATTGACATTTTGGGCTGTAATAAAATTCAGGGAATCAAATGAATCTAAAAGATTAATTGCTCCGCTTATAGTTTTCACAATCGGATTTGCGTTTGCCCTGATGACAAAGATTGTTATTTCTTTTCTTCCATTGTTATTCGTATTTCTAATATTTTTAGAAAAAGGGAACAATAAACGGTATCTGCTAATAGCTTCAATCATAGCGATAGCTCTTGCTTCTCCATGGTATATATATATGATAAACCATTACGGGCAACCGTTTTATCAAGCTCTGTTTGTTCCTCATATTTATACTGTAGTAGAAACAAACAGCCCCAAACTCGGTATGCTTTATTATTTGAATCAAATGCTGATTTCTAATCCGCTAATAATATTTTCATTTTTCTTTTTGATTATAATATTTTTTAAAAATACAAGAAAATTATTGTTACAAGGCTCTGATAATGTATTTATCATATCATCATCAATGTTATGGTTTTTTTTGAGCTTTGTTGTACTCTCGCTAGCGAGAACCAAGATGCTTCATTATACTTTATATATGCTTCCCCCTGCCATTTGAATTTTAACATATTTTTTTAATAAAATTGTTTTGCTGATAAAAAGCAGTCGTTTCATACTTGCATTGTTTTCAATTTCATTTATGCTTTTTATCTGGGGTTTGGATTTCAATTTAAGACAGGATATGAAACTTGTATTTACAAATGGTAAATTTACAATAGATTCTTTAGTATTTGTTTTTGTATCAGTTGTTTTATTCATGTCGTTATTTTTTAGTTCAAAAAGAAATCTTGAAAAATTTACAAAAGGACATTATCCCAAAATAATATATGTTATTTCGGCTTTTCTAATCATGAAAGTTTTAGTTATAAATAGTTTCTTTTTTCAGGGGCATTCTTTTGGAGCTGAAAGGGCATCGAAGATTTTTCAGGACTCCGGGGAAAGCTCGTTTATTTATTTATACAATGAGGCAACTTCGGCTGATTCACTTAATCCACAACTTGCATGGTACACCGGTGAAGTGATGGACCATTGGGTGAAAGGGAAGACATACAAGCCTTTTCCGGTAAAACCATTACCTTCGATCGGCAGACAATTGGAAAAATTAAAATATTATCCTGAAATTATGATTATTTATTATATGCCCGAAGAAAAGCCAATAAGAAAAGAAGTAATTGAAAAAGTAAGAACCATGTTTCCTGTTGTAGATTCATGTACAAGATATATTGTATTCAGAAGAAATAAAATTTTTAAAAATCTTTAATCAAAAATTAAATCAGAAATTATGATGAAAAATTTAAATCTGATTTGCCCTGATTGTGATTCAATTCTGTCAAATGAAGGGCAATCACTGATGTGCAATAAGTGCGGAATTAAATATGAAATAAAGAACGGTATTCCAATATTATTCCCATCAAATCATTCCGAAAATAAATTCGGGATGAATTACCAGGAACATTATAATGTTGATGGCAACTATTATGATTATTTCAGTGAAAGGCAGGAAAAAGTATCTGCTCATGATGAAAGAAGGCTTAGAGAATATATAATTTCCCTTGTACCCAAATATGCAAAATCCATAATCGATATTGGTTCCGGCGGTGCCTGGGTAGCAAGAAACTTAATCAAAAGAGGAAATGTGGTATGTTCATTTGATATTACTTATAGAAATGTTGAAAAAGCAATTCAATTATATCCCGGGACTAATCATTATGGTGTTGTAGGAGATGCTTTGCATCCTCCTTTCGCCAAAAATTCATTCGACTGCATAATAGCTTCTGAAGTAATTGAACACATAGTTGAACCAGGAATATTTATTCAAAAGTTAACACCTTTATTGAAGCCGGGAGGTATATTAATTACAAGTACTCCATATAAGGAAAAAATTGTATATTCGATATGTATTCATTGCAATAAACCGACACCCCGCAATTCTCATCTGCATTCATTCGATGAGAAAATTCTGGGAGAATTAATTAAAGATGATGAAATTAAATTCAGCTACTATGCTTTTGGCAATAAAGCTCTTGTTATACTTAGAACCCATGTGTTACTAAAATTTCTTCACTTTAAATTATGGAAAATTGCTGATTCAATTGCCAATCTAATCGTGAACAAGCGTTATCACATAGTGTGTACTTATGAAATAAGACATTAAGGCATATTCTAAGATTTTCTCATATGGCTTAGCTTTTGAAATAATTCTTTTTCTTCACTCGTGAGGTTCTTTGGAATTGCAATAATAATTTTTATATAGAGGTCTCCTCTATCTCCGGGATTAGTATATTTAGGCATACCTTGTCCTTTAAGCTTAAGAATAGTACCATTCTCGGTTTCAGGTGGTATATTAACGTTAAGAGTCCCGGCAAATGTTTTCAATTTTGATGAGCCACCGAGAACAGCCTTATATAAATCAACGGGCATCTTGATATGCAGGTCATCTCCGGTTCTTTGGACTTTTGAATGAGGAGTGATATGAACTTTGATTATCAAATCGCCCGAATTACCGCCATGTTTCCCCGACTGTCCCTTACCGGTTATTTTCAAAATTTGGCCATCACCGATTCCCGGTTTGATTTTTAAATCAATGGATTGTTTATCAATCTGTATTATTCTTTGTGTTCCGCTAAAAGCTTCGGACAATGATATATCAATTTCAACCGGAGTATCAATGCCCTTTTTGGGAGTTTGCCTGAAACCGCTTCTTTGTGAGAACCCACCGCCAAAAATCTTTTCAAAAAAATCGGATACACCTCCGCCTTCAAATATATCGCCGAAGCCGCCGGTTCTTCTCCTGTTCCCTGCCTGGCTTTGAGCGAACCAATTCGACCAGTCAAAATCCCTGGCATTGCCCCCTGTCTGCTGAAAGCTGTTCCAGGAAGAGCCGAGGCTGTCGTATTTCTTTCTTTTGTCCGTGTCTTTCAACACTTCATAAGCCTCGTTTATCTCCTTAAACTTGTTTTCGGCATTTTTGTCACCTTTGTTTCGGTCAGGATGGTACTTGATTGCGAGCTTACGGTAAGCCTTTTTTATATCTTCGAGTGTAGAATTTTTCGATACACCCAAAATTTTATAATAATCTTTAAAATCCATAAAATTTATAAATTCAATTCTAAATTACATATATCTGTGAATTGGCCCTTCGTGTTCAACGAACTGGGGAACAAACTCTGCGGGTTTTCTTCCGAAACAAACTCCCAAAGCCTCATAAAATTCAATTTCATTTATATCAATAAATCTCTGTTTAATAGCTTCAGACGTAGGTAAGTAAGTTATATGGTCATGCTCGACATCAACAACTGTAACACCTTTAATGCCGTTTTTAATGAGCAACACTGCGGCACCTCCGGCTTGTTTCCCGAATGCCACGTCATAGCTTGTTGTTTCGCCAGAGCGAACGAGATGACCAAGAGTAATTTCACGAATTTCAGGATATTCGTAAATGCCCTTAACATATATTCCTTCTTTTTTCAATACTTCTCCCCAGTCGGAATCCTGTTTCATGTAATATTCAAGCTGATTTCTTATATATTGCCCGACGCCTGTCAATTTCTGATGCCCGAATGAATCCTGCACAGACAAGTCGGTAAAGTATCTCCCTTCTTTGTCTTTCACGCCTTCAGCAGCAACGATTATATAAGTCGAACCTTTGACATCGCTTGCCAATAATCTGTCTATATATGTTTTTTTGAAATGCTGATATAAAATCTCGTAATCAACGTTTACTTCTGGAATTAAAATAGCATCGGCATCGGCACCGATTCCACCCCTGAAGGCTGTATGACCAGCATATCTGCCGAAAACCTCGATGATTAAAGCCCTGTTATGGGTAAGTCCGGTAGTTCGCAAATCAGATGTAAATTTTGAAATCCTGTTGATTGTCGAATCGCCTCCGACCGAGTATGGCTGAAGGTCGAGGTCCATTGTCTTAGGAACATGAACGCAGTCAATACCCTGTCCAATCAGGTCAACAACTACAGAACCCGTATCGTCACCGCCGGCAATAATCAATCCGTCAATTCCGTGCATCTTCAGTCCTGCTCTTATTTTATCGTATTTTTGGTCGTCTTTGATTTTTGCAATTTTTACTCTCGAATGGCCCGCTTCGGAACCGGCAACGTCGGAATTTATCCTGTCTGCTCTTGCTTTGTCAATGATTACGGGAACAAGGTTTGATAAATTATATAAACCGGCATATCCATTCGGAATGAGACAAATTTCGATTCCAAGATGATGTGCCATCCTTGCAGCACCGTTAATAACCGCATTCAGTCCACCGCAATCTCCGCCGCTGGTAATAATACCTAATTTTTTTATATTATTCATTAGAGCTCCAAATGATTTTACCCAATCTTAATCTAAATTAGGATTCTATGGAAAAATTAATGTTACAAAACTAAGAAATGATTTGGATAATTGTATTAGAATCGTTAATTGTGATTTAATAAATAATTATCTTCGATGAATAGTTTTAAAAGTAATAATAAAAATATATTTTTGAAATTCTGAATTATATCATTTTTTTGAGTTAATAAAATTTTATGAAAAACAACCCAATCGGTGTATTTGATTCCGGAATCGGCGGATTAAGCGTACTGAAACAATTCATTCGCTTTCTGCCCTTCGAAAGATATATTTATCTCGGCGATACAGCTCGGGTTCCTTATGGTAACAGGTCACCCGAAACAGTTAAACGCTATGCAATGGAAAGTACAAAGTTCATGCTCGAGCATGATGTCAAGTTAATTGTCGTGGCATGTAATACAGTCTCATCTGTCGCTTTGGATGTCGTTCGCGAGCTTTCCACGGTACCGGTAATCGGTATGATTTATCCCGCCGCCGTAGCCGCACTCAGGGCAACGGTTAACAAAACAATCGGAGTTATTGGAACAAGGGCAACAATTAACAGTAACGCTTACACGGATGAAATCAAGAAACTGAGCGATGGTGATAAAATAAAAGTTATATCACAGGCATGTCCTTTATTTGTACCGATTATCGAGGAAGGATGGCTTGAACATCCGGCGACAAGGCTTATCAGCGAGGAATATCTCGCTTCTCTCAAAGAAGAAAAGATTGATACTCTTGTCCTGGGTTGTACTCATTATCCTTTATTAAAGCAGCTGCTTACAGAGATTATGCCGGGAATTTCTCTTATTGATTCCGGTGAACATGCCGCAGTCATGGCCGTTAGAATGTTAGCCGAAAAAGAAAATTTAATCGAAGAGAAGGATGTTTACGTTCAGAAGCCTCAGATTGAATTTTTTGTTAGCGATGTACCTTCAACATTTTATGACGTTGCTCAAAGATTTCTCGGCTTTGGTGTCGAAAGTCCATCAATTGTCAATTTAAACGATTATTCAAAATAATATGGATATTAAAGGTAAAACGGTTTTAATAACCGGAGCCTCGGCTGGCATTGGTGAAGCCTGCGCGGATGTTTTCGCGGAAGCAGGAGCTAATCTTATTCTTTTAGCAAGGAGAAAAGCTAAACTCGATAAAATGTCAAACAATTTAAAAAGTAAATATGATATTGAAATATTTATTTCAGAATGTGATGTAAGAAATCGGAAACAAGTCGGGAAAACATTAGAAGAATTACCGGCAAATTTCAAGAATATTGATATTCTGATAAATAATGCCGGCTTGGCAAGAGGACTGAATAAAATCCAGGAGGGCAGTTTCGATGACTGGGATGAAATGCTCGACACCAACATCAAAGGATTATTAAATGTTTCGAGGTTCATCCTGCCCGGAATGATTCAAAGAAAAGACGGACATATAATAAATATAGGCTCATTCGCAGGCCATGAGGTCTATCCCGGAGGAAATGTTTATTGTGCTACAAAACATGCCGTAAAAGCTTTATCAAAAGCTATGGCAATTGACCTTAACGGCACGGGAGTCAGAGTTACGAATGTTGACCCGGGTTTGGTTGAGACTGAATTTTCGGAAGTCAGATTTCATGGTAATGCTGAAAGAGCAAAAACCGTTTACGAGGGATATACACCATTAAAAGGGAAAGACATTGCCGAAGTTGTCTTATTCTGTTGTACACGGCCGAAATATGTTACTGTACGAGATGTACTGGTTACACCGACAGACCAGGCAACAACCACGATATTGAATAAAACAAAGCAATAAATTTTTTAAATTATTGAAATTGTCGTAATTTTGCTATCCAATATTTTAGCCAAACGGAGAGGTGGCCGAGTGGCTGAAGGCAACGGTTTGCTAAACCGTCGTAGGGTGTATAGCTTTACCGCGAGTTCGAATCTCGCCCTCTCCGCAGTTATATTTATAAGTCCCTTATAATTCAATAAATTATAAGGGACTTATTTTTTCAACATACAAATAACATACACTTTATTTGTCCTAAAAAAATAAAATTACAAATTAGAACCTAAAATAAAGGTTATAATATTTTTTTTCTTATATTACTATTATATTTTGTACAAAGCTTTTCAAATCCACTGATTTTTTATGAGACCTGAACAACAAGCACGGCAAAATATTGACAACCAGCTTACACAGGCGGGCTGGTCAGTACAAGACTATAGACAAGTTAATCTGAATGTTTCGTTGGGTGTTGCTGTTCGTGAATATCTAACTGATTCAGTGCCGGCTGATTATCTTCTATTTATAGAAGGAAAGCCGGTGGGAGTTATCGAGGCAAAAAAAGAAGGAACTATTCTTACAGTAGTTCACGAACAGGCTATTCGTTATGCTTCCGGTAAAATAAAATGGTTTATAAATAATGAACCTCTGCCTTTTGTTTACGAATCAACCGGAATCGAAACTCATTTTTCAGATTACAGAGACCCAAAGCCACGTTCAAGAGAAGTATTTTCCTTTTACAGGGCTGAAACACTCAGGGATTTGCTTAAAAACAAGGATACTCTTAGGAAAAGACTACAAGAAATTCCAAAACTTGAACAAAACGATTTAAGAGTTTGTCAATTTCGTGCTATCAATAATTTAGAAGAATCTTTTGCAAATAACAGGCACAGAGCCTTAATTCAAATGGCTACCGGAAGCGGTAAAACATTTACTGCCATAACATCTGTTTATCGCTTGTTGAAATTTGCCGGAGCAAAAAGAATTTTATTCCTTGTTGATACCAGAAATTTAGGAGAGCAGGCTCACCAGGAATTTCAGGCTTTCACTCCTTCAGATGATAAAAGAAAATTTACTGAATTGTATAACGTGCAGCGTTTGAGTTCTAATAATGTTGATAAAAACAGCCAGGTGTGTATATCAACAATTCAGAGAATGTATTCGATTCTGTGTGAAGAGGAACTGGATGAAAGTTTGGAACAAGTCTCACTGAATGAAATAAAATTTAAGGAAGAAGAGCCAAAAAAAGTTGTTTACAATTCAAAAGTTCCAATTGAGTTTTTCGACCTTATAATTGTTGATGAATGCCATAGGTCAATCTATAAAGTGTGGAGGCAGGTTTTAGAATATTTCGATGCTTTTATCATCGGACTGACTGCTACACCCGATGAAAGAACTTTCGCATTTTTCAATGAAAATGTTGTCAGTGAATATTCACATGAAGACGCTGTTGCCGATGGTGTTAATATAGGATATGAAGTTTACACTATTGAAACCGAGATAACAAAGAATGGTGCTGTCTTAAAAGCAAAACAATACATTGAGACTCGCAGTAAATTGGACAGAAAAAAGCGTTGGAAACAATTGGATGAAGACTTTGAATATTCTGGCAAAGACTTAGACAAAGACATTATCAATGAAAGTGTCATACGGCAAATAATCAGAACATTCAGAGACAAGCTGAAAACTGAAATTTTTCCAAATAGAGATGAAGTACCTAAAACACTTATCTTCGCCAAGACTGACAGCCATGCAGATGATATTATACGAATTGCCAGGGAAGAGTTCGGCGAAGGAAATGATTTCTGCCAAAAAATTACATACAATGCAGATAATCCAAGTTCCCTTCTTCAATCATTTCGCAATACATATAATCCAAGAATAGCCGTAACTGTTGACATGATTGCTACCGGCACAGATGTAAAGCCGATTGAATGTCTTTTATTCATGCGTGATGTCAAAAGCAGGAATTATTTTGAGCAGATGAAAGGACGGGGAACGAGAACTCTGAATGTTGATGACCTGAGAAAAGTTTCACCTACCGCAACTTCTAATAAAACTCATTTCGTTATTGTTGATGCAATCGGTGTATGCAAATCCGTCAAGACTGATTCACGCCCGCTCGAAAGGAAACAATCGGTTCCGTTAAAAGATTTGCTCATGGGTGTGGCTCTCGATCAGCGGGATGAAGATACACTCACTTCGCTTGCAAACAGGCTTGGACGCTTGGAAAAACAAGTTACCGATGACGAAAGAGAAAAAATAATCGGATTATCCGAAGGTCAAAATATAAATCAGCTCACACATAATTTACTCGATGCTTATAACCCGGACAGACACATAGAAAAAGCAAAAGCGATATTCAGCATACCCGAAGATGAAGAACCTAAGCCGGAACAGATAGAAGAGGCAAAGAAAGCACTTATCAAATATGCCTGTCTGCCTTTTTCAAAGCCTGAGTTGAGAGATTATATCGAAACATGCCGACAGACACACGAGCAAATTATAGATAGCCAGAATATTGATAAAGTCATTTTTGCCGGATTTGACGAACAGGCAAAAGAAAAAGCTCAAAAGACGATTGAAACATTTAAGAAATTTCTTGCTGAAAATAAGGATGAAATCATAGCTCTCAGGATATTTTACAGCCAACCTTACCAGAGAAGAACCCTTACTTTTAAAATGATAAAAGAATTGAATGAAGCACTGCAAAAACCTCCATACTCGCTGAATACCCAACTTTTGTGGTATGCTTATGAGAAGCTAGACAGCAATAAAGTTAAGGGGAAAAGCACAAAGAGAATTTTAACGGATATTGTTTCCTTGCTTCGCTTTGAGCTTGGCATTTCGTATGAGCTTGAACCTTACAAAGATATTGTTGACCGCAATTTCAAAGAATGGATATTCAGAAAGAATGCAGGCAATATACAGTTTACAGCAGAGCAGACCGAATGGCTTCGCATGATAAAAGACCATATCATTACTTCTGTAAATATCGAGAAAGAAGATTTCGACAATACACCATTTGCCGAGCATGGCGGACTGATGAGGGTATGGAAAGTATTTGGAACAGAACTTGACAAAATCATCGAAGAAATGAATGTGGAATTGGTTGCTTGAATTAATATTTAAGAATTATAAATTAAGAATTATTTTATAGCTTTGATTTTTAAGAATTGATTATTTGATAAAATGAATTAGACACAATTAAATATTATACTCGAAGAAGGAGAAGGCTATATAATCGGGGATTTTTATGAACGTCATTTGGTGTAAAAAATTCTAAACTAATATGCGGTCTATAAGAGTTATACAGTCTTATAGACTCTTGAACCAATTTAAAAGTTTGCAATTATGATTTCAACGAGACTGTAAAGTAAAC
>DAHXMP010000002.1 GCA_027371665.1 Bacteroidota bacterium
GCCCTGAACGTTAACATAAGAAAAGCTTTCCTCGAGAATGACCTGTATGTCTCTCGTCAATTCGCTAACCGATTGGGCTTTTTCTTTCATTATTTGTTTCTGTTTTTATACCATTCGACGGAACGGTGAATAGCTTCATCAATGCCTACTTTTGGCACATACTTTAAAATATTTTCGGCTTTTTCAATAGAGAAATGATAATCGTTTCCGCCGTTTGAAATCCTGTATCTCGTGAGCATAGGCTCAGATTTGAGCCTGAATAATTTATAGAACATTTCAAAAAGGAAACCGACAGAATAGCCGACAGGATATGGAATTGACATTTTTGGACGCTTTGCTCCAAGCTCATCTGCAAATTTATTTGTGAAATCGCGCCAGTTTATATCAACTCCGTCGGTAATAAGAAATGCTTCGCCGTTTGCGGCAGGCTCGAAAGCAGCTAGAAGAACTGCATCGGCAAGATTTTCGGCATAAGTCGGGCAAGTAACATGCTTACCCCCGTCAACAAATCCGGCTTTTCTTTTTTCGAGAGCATCGAGGTATTTTTCGATGAATGTGTGGTCTCTCGTGCCGTAAACGTTTCCGGGACGGACAGAAGTAATTTCCAACTTCGTTGTTTTTGCAAAATCAAAGAGCCATTCCTCTGCAATTCTTTTAGTTTCATTATATGGAAACATTGATTTAACGACAGGCGAAGTTTCATCCATTTTTTTAGGATTTTTAAATCCGTGAAGAACAGCGGAACTAATGTGGACCATTCTTTTGACACCGGCACCGGCAGCAACTTCAGCAACGTTCCGAGTGCCTGTAACATTTACATCATAAAATTTTTGAAACTGACCCCAATCAGAAGCAAATGCGGCATTATGAACGACAATTTCGATTTCTTTCATTGCTTCTGTCAAAGAATTACGGTCGGTAATGTCTCCGTAATGTAATTTTATATCGAATCCCCCGATGAATTTAAGGTTAGAGGTTTTTCTGACTAAGCCATGGACTTTATGACCTTCACTTATAAATTTTTCGGCAAGATGGCTACCGATAAATCCGTTTACTCCTGTAATAAGAATGGTACTCATATTATGATTATCTCATGTAAATAATAAATATATCTGTCATGATTCCCATTGAAATATGAATTAGGAAAGGATACCATATAGAGCGTGTTCTTAAGGCAAGAACACCCATGATGATACCGAAAATAATAGAACCGATGATTTCACCGTTAGGTTTGCCGATATGCACGAGGCAGGAAGAAATAGTCTGAATCAAAATTGCATTCATGGCTCCAACCTTGTCTTTCAAGCCGAACAGGATAAATCCCCTAAAGAAAAATTCCCATGCAGTGTAATAGAAAATTACGTAAGCGAGTTCGTATTGGAAAATAAGGCCACGGCGGGTCAATAATATTTTAGCCATCGGATACTCGGCTCTGAGGTCAGGCATTTTAGCACTGAAATATATCATTGGTAAAATGATAACAATAATCGAAATCAGTGCGAAAATTAATCCGAATTTAGCATCTCCAAAGCCAAAGCCAAAGTCCCCGAGCGGTTTCCTGATTTTTAAAGTTAAATATAAAAATGGAATAATGCCGACCAGAACAAAAAAGGCAATGAACTGGTAAATATGGCCGTAATAATCAGATAATGGATTTGCAGTATAAGAAGAAAAAATATTCGTGAAATTCTTTGCCTCTCCAAAGCAGACATAAAGTGTCAGCAATAAAGGAGCAGAAAGGAGAATGATATAAGTATCAATATCCTTTTTATCAAATCCGAAAGCTTTAAAAAGTTTTTTCATATCTTAGTTTCGTTAAAATGGAAAATAAATTTTCTTTTGAATTTAACATATATGAATTTGCCTATCGTGATGCAAATAATAGCCCAGACTGAACCTGCAATTATGTCAATAACATAATGAAACCTGCAATAAACAAGTGATATGATTATTAAAAAACCAATAGGCAAATATATGTAAAAAAGCTTTTTGTTAAATTTATAAGTCAGAAAACCAGTAACAATTAAAATTGCAGCATGAAGGCTGGGAAAGCAATCCAGCTTGTTCGGCTCGAAGAAGTTAATTATTGTTTTAATAGGCTGTGAAAAAAATAATCCCGTAAGACTTACAGTTTGAGATCCTGCAAGATGAAAACGGGGACCTTCCACTGGAATAAAAAAATATGTTATGTAAGCACCATAATAGCACATGAATAGAAGAAAAATTGATTCTTCAATTTCCGGATATTTCTTTTCGAAGAACAGCCAAATAACGAGAATGAGGGGCATAGGAAAATATAAAAAGTATGAGATGTACATGATTTCCGTAAGTACCGGTGTAACTATCCTTTCAATCCAGACTGTCGGATTTACTCCGAGCATATGATAATCAATGCTAATCATTATATTATCAAATCTCAGGGTATTGAAGAAAGGAAGAATCATGAAAAAAGATTCAAACAGGCTGAAGAAAAACAGGATAAGCAGCCGGTGAG
>DAHXMP010000010.1 GCA_027371665.1 Bacteroidota bacterium
TTCAAAATATTCGGATACAGGGTAACAACACCATTATTTGTATAAACTGTATCGAAACCGTTCAAAACAGGTGTGTAGGATAAAGTCAATTCAATTGGTGAGGAACTTAATATTTTCCATCCGTCGGATTCTGCATAAGCAAAATCATATATTAGGAGGATAACAGTAGCAATAAGAACAGCATATTTCATTCTAACTTTGAAGAATTGCATATAACACCTTTTTACGACTCAGAAAAAATGTCCGTAATAAAATCAAAAAACCATTTACTTTAATCGTGTAGCAATTCCTCTATAGTTACCTGTTATATCATTTTATAAATATATATTATAAATTGAGCAAACTTAATAAATTTCGTATATATCCAAAAAACATTTTTTTCTATTACGGTTATATGAATATATTATTTTAAAAAAAATGCCTCGCCATCGGGGGGACTTGACAGCAAGGCATGCAGCATAAAGAGGAAGTGACCTCCCGATAAATCGGGAGATCGAGCGGGAAACGAGACTCGAACTCGCGACCCCAACCTTGGCAAGGTTGTGCTCTACCAACTGAGCTATTCCCGCATATTCAAAAAAAGAGTATCACTCTCTCTTTATCTATTCTATATCGGAAATTATTCCCGATACAGAAATTTTTATATATAAGAACGCAAACAAATTTACAATCTTTTACAAAAAAAAACAAGTTTTTATATTTAAAAGTGTTTTTTGAATACCTCGAAACACTTTTGTTTCACGTCGTTAATATCAATCTCCATGCCAAGCTCCTGCTTTATTGATGTTACTTCCTTATCTTTTATTCCGCATGGTACAATAAAATCGAACTGATTCAAATCATTATTGACATTTAGGGCAAAACCATGAGATGTTACCCATTGTGAACAATGAAGCCCAATAGCACAAATTTTTCTTTTATTTTCTATCCACACTCCCGTTAATTTCTCTACTATCCCGGCTTTTATACCGTAATCGGCAAGTATATCTATTATACATGTTTCAATCTCCCGCAGGAACCAGTGTAAATCAGTCTTGAAATCCTTTAAGTTGAATATCGGATAACCTACAAGCTGACCCGGATTGTGAAGTGTTACATCTCCTCCCCTGTCAATTTCATAAACTGAAATTCCTTTGCTTTTTAAAAAATCGGGCTTTGATATGACGTTATTTCTAGAACCGTTTCTGCCAATAGTAATAACCGATGGATGTTCGCATAAAATCAGAGTGCTTAATAATTTACAATTCTGAATTCCCGTAACAAACCCTTTCTGCCTTGCCCAGGCTTCACCATAATCAATTAATCCCCAATCTTCATTCTTTATCATAATATTATAAGCTTATTCAATAAAAATTTGATTGTTGATTTTTATCTTTCAAAATTAAATATTAACCGCTTCACCGTATGCTTGAGCAGCCGCTTCCATTATTGCTTCGCTTAATGTTGGGTGAGCATGTATTGTCTTAAAGATTGTTTCTGCTGTTGCTTCCAATGATTTAGCCACACCAATTTCACCAATCATTTCTGTGACATCAGGTCCAATCATATGAGCTCCGAGAATTTCACCATACTTGGCATCGAATATCAATTTGACAAATCCGTTTGCTTCACCTATCCCATGAGCTTTCCCATTAGCAGTAAATGGAAATTTCCCAATCCGAACTTCATAACCAGATTCTTTAGCTTTTGCTTCCGTTAAACCTATACTTGCAACCTGCGGTACACAGTATGTGCATCCGGGAATATTTTTGTAATCAATACCCTCATTGTTTTTCCCTGCTATATATTCAACTGCTGCTATTCCTTCAGATGATGCTTTATGAGCCAGCCATGGAGGTCCTGCGACATCACCAATAGCATATATACCATCAACATTGGTTTTTAAATATTTATCAACTTTAATAAATCCTTTTTCAATTTTGATGCCGAGGCCTTCTAATCCCAGATTCTCAATGTTAGCCTGGATGCCAATAGCATTCAGCGCAAGAGAAGCAGTCAATGTTTCTTCCTTACCGTCTTTTTTCTGAATTCTGACATCAACATTATTGCCTTTCAATTTGGCAGAAAGCACTTTTGTATTAGTTAAAATATCAATTTTTGCCTTTTTATAATGCCTTGCTAACTCACCGGAAATATCACTGTCTTCAATCGGAAGTATCCTGTCAAGCATTTCAATGATAGTAACTTTTGACCCGAACGCGTTGTAAAAATAAGCAAACTCAACTCCGATAGCTCCTGCTCCCATAATAATAATAGACTCCGGGACATCTTTTGGAATCATGGCTTCCTTACTTGTAATAATTTTTTTATTGTCCACCTCTATTCCCGGCAACATTCTGGGTCTTGCTCCTGTTCCTATAATAATATTTTTACAGCTTA
>DAHXMP010000014.1 GCA_027371665.1 Bacteroidota bacterium
TTTCTTGCGAGTTCTATGAATACTTCGTTCATTGTTTTTGCCTTGTATGTATTTTTCAGGTTATGGGGCGAATCGAGAGCTTCAATTCTGCCGTTTACCATAATCGAAACCCTGCCGCAGTATTCTGCTTCATCCATGTAATGTGTAGTAACGAAAATCGTTCTCCCGTTTGCAGCAGCTTCGTAAATCAGGTTCCAGAACTGGCGGCGTGTAATCGGGTCAACTCCGCTCGTCGGCTCATCGAGAAACACAATTCCGGGTTCGTGAATAATGGCAATCGAGAATGCGAGTTTCTGTTTCCAGCCCAGCGGCAAAGAACTTATTAGGTCTTTACCTGATTTTTCCAAATTAAGTTTTTTAAGTAGGAAATCTGTTTTTTCGGCAATCTCACTATTGGACAAACCATAAATACCTGCATAAAATCTAATGTTTTCGGAAACTGTCAAATCTTCGTAAAGCGAAAACTTCTGACTCATATAACCTATATTTTTCTTAATACTTTCCGTTTCTTTGAAAACATCGAATCCTGCCACTGTGGCTGTTCCTGATGTCGGTGTCAGCAACCCGGTAAGCATTTTAATAGCCGTTGTTTTTCCTGCACCGTTAGCTCCGAGAAAACCGAATATTTCTCCTTTGTGAACATCGAAGCTGATTGAATCAACGGCAGTGAATTTACCAAACTTTTTTGTCAGGTTCACGGCTTCGATTATCTTCCCGTTCTTATTCATCTTTGGTGCCTTTCATCAGAGCCATGAACACATCTTCGATACCGGGTTCGAGCTGCTTTATTTCAAAATTTTCTTCTAAATAATTTTTCAAATAAGAAATCAGTTCATCCGGATTTACATTTTGACGCTTGTCAGTGTAGTGAATAGAATCCCCGAAAGGATAAACTGAATGAGCGAATTCATACTTTTCAAACGATTTAATAGCCTGGTATTTATTTTCGCAAATGATGGCAAACAAAGGCATAGAATATTTATTCACGACATTTGCAGGAGTGTTAATATCGAGAATCCTGCCGTTTTGAATGAGAGCCACCCTGTCGCAAAGGACAGCCTCATCCATGTAAGGTGTGGAAACTATAATTGTGATTCCCTGCTGCTTGAGCCTTTTGAGCATTTCCCAAAATTCCTTACGTGATACTGCATCAACACCTGTAGTGGGTTCATCGAGGAGGAGAAGTGAAGGCTTATGAATCAAAGCACAGGATAAAGCGAGTTTTTGCTTCATGCCGCCGGAAAGCTTTCCGGCACGCCTCTTTTTGAACGGTTCGATTTGTACGTAAATATCTTTAATCAAATCATAATTATCTTCGATTGTCGTATCGAATATCGAAGCAAAAAAACGCAGATTCTCTTCGACAGTCAGGTCCTGGTAAAGAGAAAATCTGCCGGGCATATATCCGAGTCTTTTTCTTAAATATTTGTAATCTTTTAATGCGTCCTTTCCGAGAACCGTTATACTGCCGCTGTCGGGAAGCATTAGTGTCGTCAGTATTCTGAATATAGTCGTCTTGCCGGCACCGTCGGGTCCAATGAAACCAAAGATTTCTCCTTCTTCGATATTAAAGGATAAAGAACTGATAGCATTCTTTTTGCCGTAAGACTTGCTTAATTCCTTAGCTTCGACAGCATTCATAATATATTAATAAAATTAACCTGTTTATTTAACTAAATAATTTAACCAAATGGTTAATTCAAAATTAATCAAAATGTTTTAATGGTCAAAATATAATAATATTTAAATATTTTGCTCAGTAAAAAAAAGCCTGAAAAGATTTGACAATTTAACTGTGTTTAATTTTCCTCTGAAGCAAAGATTGTATTTTGTCTATTTTGGAATTCATTCTTGATTGTTCACTTTTTCTGTAGTCAATTTTTATAGAAGAAGAAATCCTGTTGCTTTGAGGTTCGAGCAGTTTGAAGCATGATGTAATAACTTCGAATACTTCATCCCAGCTTCCTTCTAATATAGTTCCCATCGGTGTAAGACGATAGGTAACACCGCTTTTATCTATCAGGTCAATTATTTGAGATACAAATTGACTGACGCTTTCACCTTTATCGGTGGGAAACATCGAAAATTCGAGAAGAACCATTATTCACCGTTAAATTATCTGAGTATATTAAAAATTTTACTGATAAGTTGTGAAGGAGTTTGTAAAACATACATATAAACTCCGTTTTCAAGATTCATTGCGTTATATTCTACAGAATATATTCCGGGTTCGGGCGTTGCAGAATAAACTATTTCTCTTTTTCTTCCCATTATATCAACAATATACAAGGAAGTAGGAGCGGCTTCGATAACTTCAAAATCGAAAGTTATTTTATCGTTTGCCGGATTTGGTTTTGCATCTAATAATGCGGTTTTTCCGTTAGATGAAAATAACCTTGTTCCGCCTTCCTTACATAAACCTTTAAGGCAGAATAAGCCGTCGGTCTTGAATACCGTACATCTTCCGCCGGTCATTATAACCGTATCAATGGAAATAGTACTGCATTCTTCATCCCCGAGAGCAGTAAGCAAATCAAGCTTCGTTAAGACACCAACAGTATCCTGGATAGTGCCGCTGATTTCAATTAACCTTCTGTCGCCTGTAATTGTGCCGTTTGGAGTGTTCCCCTGTGGTTTGAGAACTGTTTTATTAAGATTCAGGCGTATTGTAAAATCTGTAATACCGCTCTGTTTTAAACCCAGGGATGAAGTTATAATGACGGGAATACTGACAGGTACACCGACATTTGAACTGTCTGATTGAACAACCAGGAAAACTTTAGCAGAAACAGGCAAGCCCTGTGCAAGAACGGGAATACTGTCTGCGAAAGGACAAGGAAGTCCCGAGTAAATACTCAATGTAAAAGTATGAAGTTTGTCATCGAAAGCATAAAATTCAAGGTCAATACTTAGTGAATCACCGGGCTGAAGATTATAGGGCAATCCGGGTGTAGTATTAAGTACCCGGAAATATTGGGGCACACTTGATAAGCTGTCAACCGTAACAGGAGTATTTCCTGTGTTTCTAACAACTATATGTCTTACAACCCTCTGCCCGTTGTCAACTGAATCAATCAAAATTGATAAGCTGTCCGGGATGAGTTTCGGGTCAACAACATTTGCTTTCAATATTAATGTCTTTGTTCCACCGCAGGTATCGGATATCTGAATTGAATCTACAACATTTCCAACAATTGGCTGAGCAGAAAAGCTAACAACAACAATTCGGGTTTCATTTGATGCATAAGGTATCGAAAAAGCATCGGCATCGACAGCAAATTGAGATGTATTATTAATTAAATTAAACGAGGTCTCTCTCGAAGATTGATTAATAAAAGCAAAGGATGTTGCTTCCTGAGTATTGATACATACTTTCCCAAAATCCAAAGTATCGGGAAATGCCATCTTTGGTTGAAAAGGATTGGCTTTTAATATAAGTATTTTAGAATCGCCACATGTATCTATTATAATCAATGAATCAATGAAATTGCTTTCAAAGGCTGAACCTTTGAAAAATACAGGGATGTTCCTTGACTCGTTTGAATTGAATCTGTCGGTAAGTGAATAATCAGTTAAAGAGAATGATGAATTGCTGTCTGTTTTCCCTGTGAAGGAAGTTGGAACAGAAGATTCGTTAATGAAAGAAAAAGCCTTTATTGCTGAGTCATTAAGACATAATGCACCGAAATCAAGAGTATCAGGGAATGAAGGTTTAGGCTTGAAAGCCGTTACTTTCAAAACAAAGGAACGTGTTTTATTGCATAAATCAGTAAAATTCAGTTTCCCGTAATATGTTCCTTCTGTCCCGTTCCCGAGGGCTTTAACTTTTAACCTGATAGTTTCATCGGGTTTGAATTTTACATTCATTGGATTACTGTTCAGGCTGAAAAAGCCCGGAGGGCTCACATCTGCTATAACTGTTGTTTCGGTGAGAGATGAATTATGTATTTCAATCAGGCTGTCTGTTTCTCCGTCTATGCAGACGTTGCCGAAATCAAGAGTATCGGTTACATTCTGAAAATCAAGTACGACATTGGGATTAATTGTTATTGTTACAGTGTCCCTACCGATACAACCGTTTGCACCCATAACGGCAAGCTCATAAGAAGTTGTTACTGTAGGTGTGGCAAGAGGATTTAAGGTTGAAGTACTGCTCAATCCCGTTGCCGGGCTCCATCTTATTGATTGGTAGGGTGTAATACCTCCCGTAACTTTTCCATCCAAACGAACCCGTGCAGAATCACCTTCGCAAAAAACAGTGTCTCTTCCGGCATCAACTGACGGTGTCGGTTTAAGGCTCACGACTATAGTGTCCGTATAAGTGCAGTTGTTGGCATAAGTAGCCGTTACCCAGTAAATGCCGGGCTGGGTTATTGTGTAGATTGAATCTGTGCTGCCGTCCTGCCAGAGATATGCAATAGCACCATTGAAATTATTTGTTTTAATTTCTTCACCCGGACAGATTTCCTGGTCAGGGCCTAAACCATATATATAACCCGGTGAGTTGTTGAATATCCATCCGGAATTATCTGATATATCCTTACTAAACTTACCGGCATAAAATGTTGCTCCTCCTGCAGCCTGAATGTCACGCATTTCAATAAAGTCCCCGGAAACAATTCCTGAGGGTTTTGTAATTAATGCCTGGGTACCGGAATTAGAACCTCTCATAATAATCGGAAAGCAATTATTGCCCCGGATGTCTAATTGTTTATTAACTTTTTGAGACAATCCGCTTGGGAGGATGTATGTTTTACCCGGTGAGAAAGTCAGTGTATCATAAATGTTTCCATTATAGAAAGTACCATTGCCAAGAATCGTCATTCTATTATATGCAGCAGAATCATAGACAAGTGTACCTGATGATTGATTTCTGAATTCGACATTATAATATTTCAATCCTTTTCCGGCAACCATAGCGACATCTGAACCGGTAAATTTAAGAATAGAATTCCCGGAATTAAAAAATAAATTCCTGTCTAAAAGATACCATTCGGGATTAGTGCCGCTCCCTGTAAGTGTAATGTTCGATGAGCCAAGAACAAGAGTCCTGGCATTATCTTCATTGGAAACGAGCCTGCTTGCAATTATATGCTTGCTGTTAGTATTTAAAATACCGTGAAATTGAGATATAATTCCTGTCGTTTTAAGTGAATCCTGTAAGTACCAGCTCCCTCCTATACCATTAAAAATGAAATTGCTGTTTAATTGATTGTTGCCCGTTGAAATTGTCTGATCGAAGCTTATTGCCTCAAAAATATACTGACCGTTATAAGTAATAGTCATGTTTGGGATAAATGTTAAAGACCCGAAAATTCGTATATCAACGCTGTCGCCTGCAAATAACGGGCTGAATGCAGAACCCGTCCAGTTCATGTTATTACATGCAGCATTTCTTGAATTGAGAAAAACAACCTGGCCGGGCATTTTGAATGAATTTACATCGAAAAAAACATTGTCAATGCCCGTAGGAATACATGCTCCACCGATACCTCCGCTTGTCAATGACCAGTGCGACGGGTCCGTCCAATCGCCCGTGCCGCCAACCCAGTACAAATCCTTAGGTGTTCTTGAATTAATAATCCAACCTGTATTATTACCTAAATCAATTGAGTTGTTTGCGGTGAATACGGCAGTTCCTTCGGCGTGAATGTCCCTCATCGTTACATAGCTTATAGTAACGGTTGCACTGTCTTTGTGTATAGTCGCATTCAATCCGTTAGAGGTTGCAAACATGGAAACAGGCGAGGCACAGGTTCCAGGAACAAGGAACCTGTTATATATAGTTTGAATTGAGTTACTGTAAAATATATAGCTTTTGCCTGCCGAAAAAATCAAATCATTATATGAGTTATTATCGAAGATAATACCGTTACCGAAAAATGTTACTTTGTTGAATGTTGAGGCGCTGTATAAAGAGTAAGTCTCATTCGGGTCGTAAAACTCCACATTATAATAATTCAATCCGTTGCCGGAAAACATGCTCACTTCCTTTCCGATGAATCTAATCAGGGAAGTTCCACAATCGAATGTCATGCCTGTATTAACGACGTTCCACTGGGCATTCTTACCGCTGCCGATAAGAGTAATCAATGATGAACCGAGATCCAGTGTCCTGGCATTATTGACATCCGATATAAATCTTTCGCAGGTAACCGACTGGTTATTTGTGTTTAAAGTGCCATGATAAAAAGATATGCTCGAAGCGCAGTTTAAGCTGTCGAGTAATGTCCATCCTCCACCGTCACCTTCAAAGATAATATTATTCAGGAACTGTTTTCCATTTGTTTTAATTGTTTTACCCTGAGCCTGGGATTCGAAATAGACATATCCGGTGAAAGTCTGGGACATATTTTGATTTAGCTCTAATGAGCCGTATATAGCCAGTTCATTAGTGTTAGGGCCTTTGAGAACAGGATTAAAGTTTGCCCCGTTCCATGACATGTTCCCGCAAGTTGCATTGCCGGTATTAATTGTTACTGACTGGCTGTCAGCCGTAAAGGAATTAGCATCGAAATATACATTGTCATTTGGAGTAGGGATGCAGGCTCCTCCCGGACCACCGGAAGACAAAGACCAATGCGAAGGATCTGTCCAGTCTCCTGTGCCGCCTACCCAATAAAGGTTTAGAGGTGGAGCGGGAAAAATATTCCAGCCATTATTATTGCCGAGGTCAACTGAATTTCGGGCGGTAAATACAGCTCCTCCATTAGCCCAGCAGTCTCTTAAAGTTACATACTCTATATCAATTAAGCCGCCTGCTTTTGAAATAAATGTACTGTTTTCCGGGACACTCGAGCGTATCGTTATCGAGCCTGTACATGTTCCAAGTGCAGTTAATGAACTATTAATAAATTGTGTTCTGCCTGCCTGCAAAACATACAACATGCCCGGAGAAAAAGCTAAAGTATCATATGTGTTATTCTTTTGTATGACACCGTTACCCCTGAATTCTACTTTCATGTAAGTTGAGGAGTCATTCAGTGTGTGAGTTGATGAAGAATCGGCGAAAATCAATTTGTAATAATTTAATTTATTTCCCGGGAAAACGCTTACGTCCGAACCGGTAAACATTATAGTCGAGGTACCTGCAGAAAATGTAAGTGCCTTTTCTTCAATGTTCCATTCAGGATTGTTACCGTTGCCAATTACAGTTATTAAAGAAGCCCCAAGGTTAAGGGTTCTCAGGTTGTTTTGTGTGGAGACAAATCTCGAACATTTTATCGGCTGACTGTTTGTATTTAATGAGCCGTTTACAAGCGTGATATTTCCTGTAACATCCATTCCGTCGTTAAGAGTCCAGCCGCCTCCGATACCGTCGAAAGTAACGTTGTATTTTAATTGTTTCCCGGCAGTAACAATTGTATTTCCATAATTTATTGATTCAAAATAAATTTGACCTGCAAAAGTCAGATTCATAGCAGGAATAAGAGTCAGTGAACCGTAAATCCTGAGGTTATTGAAGTCACCTGATAAAGTGGGATTATAAGCGGCACCGGTCCAATTCATGCCTTTACATACGGCAGATGAATTTATTTTTACGATACAACCGTTCTGTGAGAATGAATTGGCATCGAAATACACGTCATCGTCTTGTGTCGGTACTACAAGATGGGTTGTCGTGCTACCCGAAGCAATTGCCCAATGACTTATTTCAGACCAATTCCCCGAACCGCCAATCCAATAATAATCGGCAGGAAATAATTTATTGAATAGAAAAAAAATAATTATGCAATTAAGTAAAATTTTTTTCATCATATATTTCCGAAATTTATTGTCCTCATTTATTGTAATAATCTTTCCAAAATACAAATAATTGTTAATAAATAAAATAATTATTTTACTCATTCAACCGGGAAAAATATGTTAATTATCAGAATAAAATTTGATAAAATACAATTATGATATTACAACCGTAAAATATAATTTAAAATGGAATGGAAATTGTTTCTTTTTAAGAATATTTATTAATATATTTGAATTTCGTATAAATAATAATACAATTCTTTATGGCAGATATTGTAGCAACAGTTGACCTGGTTCCCGGAATGGTGCTTAGCGAGCCTATAGTGAATACCTTCGGACAAATTCTGATTGAAGGGGGTGAGACGATAAATAATTCTCATATAAAGATGTTAAAAACGTGGGGTATTGCTTTTATTCAAGTTAAAACCGACGGAAGTGATGATTCGGAAGAAGTTAGTGAAGATACGATAATTGATGCCATGAAACGACTATCAAAAAGAATGAACTGGAAACCGCGTAATAAATTTGAGCAGGATTTAATGGATATGGGGGTAATTGCATCAGTCAGTAAGATAAAGGATAAGGGCTGAACAGGAATATGAGAAATTTAGATGAATTATTAGAAAAAATTAACGATTTCCCGACTCTTCCAACCATTTATTCCACACTGATGGAAGTGCTTTCAAATCCACGGACAACAGTTCAGGATGTTGCTGATGTTATATCGAAAGACCAGTCGTCATCTTTGAAGATACTTAAAATAGTTAATTCTGCTGTTTATGGATTACAGACAAAGATTGACAGTATAGCCCAAGCAATTTTTTATATAGGATTTAATGAAGTAAAGAATATTGTGCTGACATTGTCTGTCATTGATGTTTTTTCAGGTACAAAATCGCTTGTGAATTTTAATATAGTGGATTTCTGGAAACATTCGATAGCTGTTGGTATAATATCAAGGAGGATGGGCAAGGCTATGGGTGTCAGGAATACCGATAACTATTTTCTCGCAGGAATAATACACGATATCGGTAAACTGTTCTTTTTAAGAAGCATGAATGAAGATTATTTGAAAGTGCTGAGATATGTCCAGGAGCACAGGGAATCAATCAGAGATATTGAAGTCAAGATGATAGGATTCGACCATACTACAGCCGGTGAATTATTAGCCGTAAAATGGCAATTGCCTGAATCAATAATTAATACTATAAAATTCCATCATGTCGGCTTGATTGACGGAAATCCGGAAACGATGATTGTCTGCGTTCACCTGGCAGATGTGGTTGCAAGAATGCTCGAGCTTGGCCATCCTGGTGATGAAATTGTATCGGCTCCGAATGAGGAAATCTGGAGCAAAATCAACATGCCCGATAACGTGTTTACAAAGATGTATGATAACCTGATATTTGAATATACCCAATCTCTGGGAATTCTTCTTCTAAAATAAAAATCACTTTTTGAAAGAGGAAACATTTATGGAAAAAGTACTCAAATTCGATGAAAAGTTTCAAATTTTCTTTGAAGGTGTGGAAGATTTTTGCAGGCATAACAATTATGACAAAAATATAACTAATTATATTTCACAGTGCCTGAATATTCTTTTTAAATTTCCGAAAGTAGTTTTCTCGGGATTCTATTTTTTGAACCAGGAAACCTTTGATTTTGATTTTAGCAGCGTTGTTCCCGAATCTTTTGAGAAGAAGATGAAAGAAGCAGAGCTGAGAATGATTGATAAAGGAGAATTGGGGAAATCATTACAATCAGGGCATATCGGTATATTCAGTGACGAAGATGGTAATATCAAAACAAACTATTTGATTTGCCCGCTTATAGGTTCGACGGGTGTTTTGGCAGTTATTTTTATAAATGTTGCTGAAATACCTGAAGATTCAGATGATTACCTGATGATGCTTCTTAATATGTTTATAAATACTGTTGCCATGACAATAGACAATTTGATTATCAGGGAAAACCAGTCAAAATCCCAAGAAATGCTCGACCAGATTGTTGCGTCCAGAACGATGAAACTTGCAAAAAGCAAAGTTCAGCTCGGTGAAAAAATTGAAACTTTAAAATCCGATTTAACAATGACTATGCCCCATGAAGTAAGGACTCCTATTAATCAAATTCTCGGATTTTCAGATTATTTGTTAAAGCATTTCAAAAAAAATAAGATTGAAGGTCAGGAAGATTTCAGTGAAATTCTCTGGGACATACATGCTTCAGCGGAAAGGCTGAAAAAGCTTTTCGAAAATTATTTGTTTTTTGCAAAGCTAACTTTGATTTCTACCAATGTTTTTGAGATACAAGATTTGCAGAAAGATGCAACATTATCCGCCGAACCGATTATTTATGACAGGGCGTTGATGAAAGCCCATGATTCAGGCAGAAGTGAAGATATGCAAATTGAACTTATTGATTCTCCGGTCGCTATGAATGAAGAGTATCTAAATAAAATTATTGAAGAAGTCGTGGATAATTCCTTCAAATATTCTGAGCCCGGAAGTTTTATCTTTGTAGGTTCCAGCATTATTGGTAAAAATTATGTGATATCTGTTAAGGACCATGGAAGGGGTATGACGAAAGATCAAATTGAAAATATTGATGCATATGTCCAGTTTGACAGGAGGTTATACGAGCAACAGGGTTCAGGATTGGGACTTTCGATTGTTAGGAGGATACTTGACCTGCATAACGGAGATTTTTATATAGAAAGCGAGCCCGGTAAATTTACAACAGTCTTTATTAAAATTCCTGTTTCTTCGGAAACCGAGGAAGATATAATCTGATAATTTACCCTCAGCTTTAAATTAATAAAAAGCGTAATATTTTTATCTGCAATTGGTAAGATGTCTGAATTTGATTAATCGCCAACAACTGTACTTCCGGTAATTTCAAGCGTTGGATAATTTGGATTTGAAGTTTTCATTGTGAGCTGGCAACCGAAATAGCCTCTTTTCTCAGGTTTTACATGAATTATTATATCATAACCTTCTTCAGGCTTCAGGACTATTTCTTTAGATAGATTTACATCGACTATTTCAGGTTTCATCCGGAATTCTGAAAACACAATCTTTTTGTCAGTGTGGTTAATCAGTCTTACTTTTGCAACAGATTCCTTACCTACTTTTAAATCGTCAAAGACAAAGTAAGCGACTGGGGCAATTTCAATATCAACATGAATCAGGGCTTTTAAATATAAGTTCATTTCAGGACTTTTTGGGTCATTAGAATAAATAAATACTGTCTTAACCAAAGGCCCCGGTTTATTTGAAAAGTTAAGCTTGATATCTAGGGATGTTTCTTCGCCCGGTTTAATATCTTGTGATTCGAGTTGTGCAATGGTACAGCCGCATGTCGGTCTGACATTACTTATAAAAAGATTTTGATTCCCTGAGTTCTTTAGTTTTATTTTTGCAGACAAAGGTGATTGTTTTGGTGTTACGGTCTTCCAGTCATAAGTGTCCCCGCCTACTATTTCAAGCTTTGGCTGAGCATGACAAAAAATCGCTGAAAGTGAAACAGACAAAATTATAATAAGAAATAATTGCCTCATTTTATTTTCTCCAAAATCAGAATGAAATTATAATATCAATAGAATTATTAAAGTGTATGATAAAAGTTTATTGTTTGAATTTCGATTTATCCTGAAAATATTTTTTTGTAAAACATAGATATGAAAAAGAAAAATGCCTGTACTAATATAATAGTCGCACCGCTTGGCAAATCAAAAATATAAGACATCCAAAGCCCGATGATTGAACTTACTATGCCTAAAATAATTGAAATGACGGTCATTTTGAAAAATGTATTTGTTAAAAGCCTTGCCCCCGCAGCGGGAATAACAAGAAATGCCGCTACGAGTATAATTCCGACAATCTTAACGGATACGACAATTGTTATTGCAATTAATGTATTTAAAATGTAATCGTCATTTGTAACTCTAATTCTGTCGGTTTTTGCCAGTTCATTATCGAAGGTTGCGTAAGCCCACCTTGACCAAAAACGGAAAAAAGTGGCGATAGTGATAACAGCTAATCCTGCTGTGATTAGTAAATCAGCAGTCTGAACAGCCAGTATTGAGCCGAATAGGTAAGCAAAAGCATCGGCAGTATAGGACCTTTTTAACGAAAGGAAAATAATTCCCAGGGCAACTGAAACTGCAAATATTATTCCGATTGATGTGTCTGTGCCGAGATTTGTTTTTTCCCTGACTAAGGTTATGCCTAAGGATGCAATTATAGTAAATGGAATGGCAATCCATAAGGGCTGCGTATTCAGGAAAAGGGCGAGAGCCACACCCCCGAAGGCAGCATGAGCTAAGCCGTCACCCATAAAGCTCATTCGCCTTTGCACTATAAAAACTCCTAAATAACTCGATATGAAGCCTACCAGCACACCAGCCAGCAAGGCTCTTTGCATGAAAGATTGCGTTATGAAATCAAGCATCGTGCCTTTCTCCCGACATAATGAATTTATGCTGATGGCCGACATGCCCGAAAGTTTTACTGATACATTCTTCCTTAAAAGCAGTTTCAGGTTTGTCGAAACATATTTTGCTCCTGTTGAGCATTAGTACAAAGTCTGCATGATGATATGCTGATTCCCAGTCATGAGTTACCATGATGACGGATGCACCCGAAACTGCTTTGTATTCGTCAATAATTTTGTGAATATCCTTTTCGGCAACCCAGTCAATTCCCATTGCCGGCTCATCGAGCACTAACAATTTCGGCTTCCTGATTAATGCACGGGCAAGATAGACTCTTTGTAATTCTCCTCCTGAAAGACTGTTTAAGTGATTTTTAGCGAGGCTAAGGACTCCTACCTGATTTAATGCGTTCATTACATCTTCCATTTTCTTTTTTTGGAAGGCTCCTGCCCATCTTGCTGTCATTCCCGTAAATACAAGTTCGAGGGGTATTGCAGGGAAAGACCTGTCCAATGTTTTGATTTGCGGGACATATCCTATTTCAAAGGGAGAAAGGAACTGGGGATTTTTTCCGAGAACCTTTACAGAACCTTCTGTTGGATTTTCAATGCCTAAAATTAATTTTATCAGCGTAGTTTTTCCTGCACCGTTAGGACCTACAATTGATACGAAAGAGCCTCGGGGAATTGAGAGATTCAATCCTGAAAGGGCTGTATATTTGAGATATTTTAAAGAGAGATTCTCTATTTCAACAATAATTGGTTCCATTATAAATGCCCATGAAAGAAATTTAATGAGCTGAAAAAAATAAAAATACGAAAAATATGGGAAAAGGGGCATCGATAATTTGATTTTGTTTTAACTCTTTGAAATAATAAATAAAATCTTATCATCTTCCCTGCAAAATATTTTTAATTTCTTTCTCGGTAACCCTTGCATACTGTAGCGAATAAGCAGGATTGATATGTCCGAGTTGTGTTTGTACGGCAGCCGGATTACCTGTTTTTTTAATGATAAATTTACCCATTGCATGGCGGGAAGAATGAGGAGTTTTGCCTGTAATACCGGCGGCTTTGCATACTTTGTTCCAGATATTGTTAATTACACAGGCTGTGAGTTGTCCGTCTCCACGACTTACCGTTGATGGAGATAAAAAAAGGACATCGTTGTTCCACTTTTCATTATCGGAGGCTCTTTCTTTTTTAATGTATTCCCTGATAGTTTTTATTCCCTGCTTCGAGATTAGATATTTATGAGATTTTTTATTTTTCAAATAAATCATTCTTGTCTTAAAATTTATTCTGTTGATTTTTATATTTAAAATATCGCATCGTCTCATCCCTGTTTCAATCAAAGTATATATGATGGCTTTGTCCCTATAAGGCCTCTTATACTTTAGTACAGGTTTTAATTTATTTTTATAACGGGTTTGGTCTTTAGATACTGCATCAAGAGTAAGAAGATTATCGGCTGATTCCAGAATCCTAAGCCTCTCGACGGGTGTTATTGCTTTATTAATATCTAAATATTTTCCGGAATCAGAAATTCTATACTTAAGCATTGGATTGAATAATGGGAAAGGCTGAATTTTATCCATCCATTTTGCAAATGTTTTCAGATGAGCCATGATTCGATTAATGGTTCTATCGTTTCTGAGTATTTTTCCTTTAGTATCAGTCTGGGTTCTCAGCCATTCGATAAAGTTCCTGGTAACTTTCAAAGTCCAATACTGCCTGTTTAAAGTTTTATTATGCGAAAACATGTAATCCAAAAAAAGTAATATATCCCTTTTTTGAGCCTTTCTTGTTTCGGTGGACGTATTTACTTCATTTTCAAAGTATTCGTTCATCCACCAATCAATTTCTTCAGGGAATTTTTGGTAAGGAGGAATTATATCATTTAAATTATTATGTTTAAAATTCTGTGTTATTGTTTTCATAGGATATAGATTCAGAGATATAAATAATAATTTGACAATAAAAAATTTCCAATCTGAATATTTAAAATAAATATGTTTTTTTAGCGGTTAATTAAAAAATAGACTTTTTTCAATGAAAAAAAAAATAGTAATTCAAGCTATAATATTCTTGTACAAAAACTAAAAAAAAATTAAACTACAAAAATATATACGTTATAATAAATTTATATATGAAATTGTAATTCATGATAATTTTAATAATTTTTATTTACTATTAAATCAATATTTTATACAAATAAGAAAATAGAATAATTTGAATATTATTTCCAAATTTAAAAAATATTTCTTTGATTTAAAATAATTTTTTTTTATTTTTTCAGTGGTTGATGTTGATGATTATTTTTTTTGATGGTAAGTTTATTTTTTTTTGATTTTTGGTTATTTGAATTTGAAGATTGGGAGTAGTATTTAAGGGATTGAAGTAATTTAAAATTGACTGCATATTTTCGTTTTTCTTAGGAAATCTGTCTATTAATCATCCAGCATCACTCAGAATATCATAATAGCTGTTTATAACAGGGTATAGCAAAAAAAAATATATTAGATAAATACCATTATTTATTAATAAATAAGGTATAGTTAAGGAAAATCTAATAATAATTGCCAAAAAATATTTCCTGATAATAAAGGAGACAGCTTATGCAAATAATAACCATTTCGAGAGGCTCATTAAGCGGAGCTAAAAAATTATCCGAACATCTGTCGCGTGAACTTGAAATTCCTATTTACAAAAGAGAAGAGGTCTTTGAAGAAGCAGAAAAGTATGCTATAAGCGAAACCGGCTTTTGTGATATTTCATTTATTGACAGGGCCCCGACCGTTATGGAGAGGCAATATTACAGGAGGAAGCATTATCTTTTGAGTTTCCAGGTAGCTCTTCTCGACCTTGTCGTTCATGGAAGTTGTATTTACGAAGGACATCTCGGCCAATACCTGTTAACCTCGATTCCATTTATACTTCGGATTCGTGTTATTCAACCGTTTGAAAAGCGCGTTACTAACTGGATGCAAAAGCATAATATCAATCACGAACAGGCACTGAATTATATTAAGCTTGTTGACGAGAGGCGTAAGCACTGGTCAGAATTTTTATATGGTGTCGACATTGAAGACCCTAAGTATTATGACCTGATTATTAACCTCGATACTATGAATGTTAATACTGCAACGACTATTGTTAAAAATGCTTTGGAACAGCCAGAATATAATTCAAAATCCGAAACATTGAAGATGCTCAAGAACCTGCACCTGGCGGCAAAGACAAAACTGTATTTATATCTTTCACCTGTTACGAGAGGGATCGAGGTTGATGTTAAAGCTGATGAACGGGTATCGGGTATTACAATCGAGGGGCTTAGCAAGGTTATGGACAGCGACAAGTATGAATCCCACATAAGAAATGTTCTTGGGAAGTATTCAGATTACAAGAAAATTGAATTTTCATATTAAAGCATTCTTTTGATTCGATAATAGATAATCTATATAATATCAATTAATGGGGGCAAAAATTATGAATTTTATTGTTTTTCTTAAAATGGTGCCTGATGTCATCGAGGAATTGAAAATTGCCGGCGACGGAAAATCCCTCGACAGCGATTGGCTTAGGATGAAATTAAATGAATGTGACGAACATGCAGTAGAAGAGGCTATAATTCTTAAAGAAAAAACCGGAGGCAAAGTAACCGTAATCGCTCTCGATGCAATGGAACTGGATGATGCACTATTCAGTGCTTTGGCTAAGGGAGCAGATAAAGCGGTTAAAATCACGGGAAACCTGCAGAATATACATTCACCTGC
This sequence comes from Bacteroidota bacterium, assembly GCA_027371665.1. Lineage (GTDB taxonomy): Bacteria > Bacteroidota > Ignavibacteria > Kapaibacteriales > UBA2268 > DAHXMP01. The sequence continues at coordinate 15,954 of DAHXMP010000014.1, forward strand.
TGTCGCTGAAATTTACGCTAAATATTTAAAAGACAATTGTCTAATTGATAACAAAACACTGATTCTGTCAGGTTCTCAGGCTATAGACGACATCGAAGGCGAGATGATTTATTTTCTTGCCGAGTTGCTGAACCTGCCTGTTTACGGAGTTGTAACAAGCGTCTCTTACAATTCCGATAAAAATGATTTAACGATTATGAAAGAGTTTTCCGGTGGGATAAGAGGAGAATTTGAAGTTGAAATACCTTCTGTTCTGGGTATCCAGGCGGCAGAAAATCCACCGAGATACATCCCGATTGCAAAAATAAGGGCTATTATGAAAACCTCGACAATCGAAGAAATTGAAATTCCTGAGGACGGCTTGACGGAAAAAATTGCAATTGACAAACTATTCGAGTCTGAAGTTTCAGGCAGAGCAGAAATGCTCGAAGGTTCACCGGAGGAAATATCGGCAAAGTTAATCGAAATTTTTACTGTAAAAGGTATCATTTAAGGAGGAAAATATTATGGCAAAATGTATAATGGTATTGGTGGAGCATTTTCAGGGAACAGTAGTGGATATTACGTATGAAATGCTCGGTGCAGGCAGAAAAATTGCAGAGAGCCTTGATGTTCCATTGACTGCGGTAGTTTTCGGTAAAGATGTAAATAAATGCCTCTCCGCCCTCGGTGCGGCTGATTCTGTCGTCCTAATAGAGGATGAGAGGCTTGAAATGCCGGGCATAAGAATAATAGCTGAAATTCTTAAAAGCGTTTTCGAGCAGAAGGAGGCTTCGATTATGCTGATGGGAGGTACTAATATTACAGCAGGGATAGGCCCGTCGTTAGCTTGCAAATTGAAAGTTCCTTTTTTGAATTTCTGCAAAAACATTTCTGTCGAAGGCGGTACTGTTACGGTAACGAGCCAGCTTTTCGGCGGTAAGATTCTATCAAATGTGAATTTGACGAATGATAAATGTATTATTAGTGTTTACCCAGGCTCATTTCAAAACGAAGCCGGAAAAGCAGCAAAAATACCACCGGTAGAAGAGTTCGCTGTTCCGGCAATCGAATTTGAACCGACATTTAAAAGATATATCGAGCCTGAAGCCGGCGATGTTGATATAACGAAAGAAAGCGTGCTTATATCGGTCGGTAGAGGAATTGAAAACAGTGATAATATAAGTCTTGCAGATGATTTGGTTTCGGTTCTCGGTGGTGCTGTCGCTGCGTCAAGGCCTGTCATTGACCAGGGCTGGCTTCCTTTGAGCCGACAGGTTGGCAAGTCTGGGATGATTGTTAAGCCAAAACTTTACTTTGCCCTGGGTATCAGCGGAGCACCGGAACATGTGGAAGGAATGAAGGATTCCGAATTGATTGTTGCAGTCAATAAAGACGCCGCGGCGCCTATTTTCAATGTCGCTCATTACGGGATTTGTGCAGATTTGCAGGATATAGTTCCTGTATTAGTTGAAAACCTGAAAAACAAAAATTAATCGGATTAAATTGATTAATTAAGTTAAAAAAATTACAGGGGAAAAAATATGGACCCGGTAGATATTAAAATTTTTGGGATTCCCGGTATTTATTATCTGTGGCTATTTACTGTTATATCCCTCTTCTTTTTTCTGAAAAGAGCTGTTAAAATTGTCGGTATTTTGAAAAAAGCAAAACCTGAAAACCGCTTTGGAAATTTTGGCAGGCAGGCAGTTAATTTCTTAAAATTTGTATTAGGACAAAGAAGATTATTCAATGAAAAAAGCATTGGCTTGCCTCATTTTTTATTTTTCTGGGGCTTTGTCTTCTATGCGGCCTCATTTTGGTGGAATTTAATTAAAGGACTGCTCCCGTTTGTACCGATTGGATATACCGATAATATTGGAATAATTGGCTTGGCACTCGAAGTTATGGGAGTGCTGGTAATTATTTCAATAATTATTGCGGTCCTTAGAAGGCTGTTCTTCCCGCCTGCTCATCTTCAGCAAACTTACGACGCAACGATTATACTGTCATTAATTGCAATATTAATGATTACCCTGGTCCTCGGGCAATCGTTTAAATCTGTCGCAGAACCCTCATCATGGAGCCCTGTGGGCAAATTTATTTCCGCATCATTTTCAGGGATGAGCGGCTCATCTGCTATCAGCCTTTTTAAGGGAATGTGGTGGATACATATTATTACCGTCTTATTCTTTCTCGCTTACATACCCTATTCAAAACACATGCACCTGCTTGCGTCACCTTTTAATGTTTTCTTCAGGGATAATCTGAAACCTGCCGATTTGTCAATAAAAGGAGCGGGTGACGACATTAGCTCAGGTGCATCGAAATGGCAGGAACTAACATGGAAAGATTTGCTGAACAGCTTCTCATGTGCCGAATGTGGCAGGTGCGACAGAGTTTGCCCGGCACTAAATTCAGGACAGGAACTATCGCCGAGAGTTATTTTGCATGAAATAAAAGAACATTTGTACGAAACGGGATTCAAAACTCCAACGAATGGCTCTCATGCTTTAATCGGCGAGTTGATTCCGAGAGATGTTTTATGGCAATGCACGACCTGCATGTCCTGTATGGAGCAATGCCCGGTGCTAAATGAGCATGTCCCGGTCATCGTTTCGATGAGACGTAATTTAATAAATCGGGGAGAAGTCGAGCAGACCGTTCAGGACGTTCTTAAGAAACTTCAGCGGTACGGCAATTCATTCGGACAGTCTGACAGGAACAGGGCAAAGTGGACGGCAACGCTCGAGACGAAAGTCAAGGATGCCCGGAAAGAAGAAGTCGAATACTTGTGGATTACCGGAGACTATGCCTCATTCGATTCGAGGATTCAAAATATAACCCAAAAAACATCTATGATTTTCAAAAAAGCAGGGCTTGATTTTGGGATTCTATATGAGGCTGAGAAAAATTCCGGCAACGACATCAGGCGTGTAGGCGAAGAGGGCTTATTTGAATTTCTTAAGGATAAAAATATCCAGGCGATTAAAAAGGCTAAATTCAAAAAGATAATAACTACAGACCCGCACACATATAGCACGCTGAAGAATGAATATGATTTGAAAGTGAACGGTAACGGCGAGAATGTAAGTATTCAACATTATACGGAACTTATTGACGAGCTTATAAAAGACAAAATATTAATTATTCGTAAAAAGCTTGGGATAAATGCCACATATCACGACCCATGTTATTTAGGGCGATACAACGGGGTCTATGAGCCGCCAAGAAGGATTTTAAGAGCAATAGGGATAAATTTAGAGGAAATGCCGAGGAACAGGAGTAGGAGCTACTGCTGCGGTGCCGGCGGCGGAAGAATCTGGATGGAAGATAAAGTTCCCATTAAAGAAAGGCCATCGGAAAGCAGGATTCGCGAAGCTGTATCCTTATCTAATGTAAAAACTTTTGTCGTTGCCTGCCCGAAGGATATAGTCATGTTCCAGGACGCTGCAAAAACGACAGGAAACGAAGACAAGATTAAAGTCAAAGATATATCCGAACTTGTGTGGGATGCTTTAGAATCTCAGTAGTTCTAAAGATAATGAGAAATCAAGAAACAGAAATTAAATAGGAGGTTTAAATAATGGCTACAGATATAGAAGGAATCAAAAGCGTAACGCTCGAGACCATTTATGACACGCCGGAAGGGAAACTTATTCAATCGTGTATTCAATGCGGTACCTGTGCAGGAGCATGTCCTCACGGAGAATACATGGATTATCCTCCGAGGCGTATCATTAAAATGCTTCAGCACGGCTTAATCGAGAAAGTATTTGAAACAGACAGTATGTTGAAGTGCGTGAACTGTTATGCCTGTATGGTAAAATGTCCGAGAGAAATACACCTGACAGAAGTTATTCTGCAATTGGTCAAAGAGCAGACAATTATCAGGTTGCCCGCAGTTCCACCGGAATTACAAAAAGCATTGGAAAACAATTATCGCTACGGCAACCCGATGGGCGAATCCGGCAGAAAGAGAGCCAATTGGGTAACGACATCATCCGTACCGGTCAGAATTTTAAGCCAGAATCCCGAACCTGTCGATGTGTTGTGGTTTGTAGAGAGTTATCCATCCTATCATCCGAGGGGGCAGGACACGTGCAGGGCATTGGCTAAAATTCTGAATGCTTTGGAAATTGATTTTGCGATACTCGGCAACGAAGAAAAAAGTGCCGGCGAGTGCGGGATGCTTTCTTATGAATCCGGGCTTGCAGAAGCTTTGGTGGATTATAATATGTCAGTGTTTGCAAAATATAAGTTTAACAAAATGATTACGACAGACCCACATGCCCTTGATGCATTTAACTATAGGTATAAGCTTTATGATTTCGGCTATGAAGCCCAGCATGCAATTCTATTTATTATGCAATATCATGACAGACTGAAGCCGTTGCTGAAAAAAACGCTCGGTTACTCGGTTACATACCATGATTCCTGCTGCCTGGGCAGGCATAATAAATTTTATGACGAACCGAGGCAGCTTCTTCAATTAATTCCCGGTATAAAGCTTGTCGAGATGGTTCATAACCGTCTCAATTCAATTTGCTGCGGGGGAGGCGGCGGAGGCATGTGGCTCGACACATATTTCAAGTCGCAGAATATGGAAAGGCTTTCAGACATCAGGGTAAAAGAAGCAATCGAAACCGGGGCTGATATTCTTGCCGTGGCTTGTCCATATGAAATACCGCGTTTCGAGGATGCTCTGAAAGTTGCCGGATATGATAAAAAAATAGCAGTAAAGGACATCGTTGAATTAGTATCTGAATCAATGGAGGACTGAAAATGTCAAAAACAACCGGAAATACAAGAACAGGATTTTACATCTGCCATTGCGGCACTAATATAGCCGGTACTGTGGATGTAGAAAAAGTCGTTGACTATGTCTCCAAACTTCCAAATGTCGTTGTCGCGAAGCACTATAAATATATGTGTTCGGACCCGGGGCAGGAAATGATTCAGAAGGATATAAGGGACCAGAACCTGAACAGGCTTGTCGTTGCCGCATGTTCACCTTTCCTGCATGAAAGGACATTTCGGAATGTCGCATCGCAGGCAGGGCTAAATCAATTTTTCTTCCAAATGGTAAACACCCGAGAACAAAATGCCTGGGTTCATCTCGATGCTCTTGCCTCTACAGAAAAGGCGATTGATTTGGCACGTTCCGCTATATTCAGGGTAGCTTTTCACAAACCACTCGAACAAAAAAAGGTTCCGATTCATCCCGGCGTTCTCGTTGTCGGAGGAGGTATTGCGGGAATTCATGCATCTTTAACACTTGCTAATGCCGGGAAGAAGGTTTTCCTTGTCGAGAGAGAACCTACAATCGGCGGGCACATGGCAATGTTCGACAAAACATTCCCGACACTCGATTGTGCGGCATGTATCCTGACACCTAAAATGTCTTCAGTTAAGAATCATCCTAACATCACGATGTGGACTTACTCGGAAATTGAAAGCGTTGACGGCTATGTTGGCAATTTTAAAGTAAATGTGAAAAAGAAACCAAGATATATAATAGAAGATTTATGCGTAGGCTGTCTCGATTGTATAGATGCCTGCGTTTATAAAGAACCGAGATTTTTCGATGAATTTAACCAGGGATTATCGAAACGGAAACCGGTTTATATACCGTTCCCGCAGGCAACTCCACAGCTCGTCGTGATTGACCCGGAAACATGTATTGACTTTAAGTCAAACAAATGTAAAAAAACATGCGTAGATGTATGCGAGAGAAAGGCAATTGACCTGAACCAGCAGCCGGAACATAAAGAAATCGAAGTTGGGACAATCATAGTTGCAACCGGCTTCAAGCCTTTCGATGCATCAGGAGTTCCTTATTACGGTTACGGAGTTTATCCTAATGTATATACTGCTCTCGAAGTCGAAAGACTTATAAATGCTTCCGGACCAACTTCCGGCGAAGTCGTTATGAGGGACGGGAGCAGGCCTGAGAAAATAGCAATTATACATTGTGTCGGCTCGAGGGACAAAAATACAAATTTGTGGTGCTCGAGGGTATGTTGCTTGTATTCGCTGAAACTCGCACATTTACTGAAGGAGCATACTCATGCAGATATTTATAATTTTTATATAGATATCCGCACACCCGGAAAGATGATGGAAGAATTTTATTACAGGATGGCTGAAGAAGGAACCAAATTCATCCGTGGACGAGTAGCGGATATTTATCCCGACCTTACCGATGAAGTACACCGCAGATTAATCGTTAAAGCCGAGGATACGTTAATCAGCGAAATAATAAAAGTACCTGTGGACATGGTTGTCCTTTCAACCGGACTTGAACCGCGTGCAGATGCAAACGATGTCAGGAGGATGTTTAATATCACTTGTTCAACAGAGGGCTTTTTCATCGAACGTCATCCCAAGCTGGCTCCGGTTAATACTTTTACGGATGGAATTTTTCTAGCCGGATGCTGCCAGGGGCCTAAGGACATTCCCGACACCGTCGCACAGGCTGGGGCAGCGGCTGCCGAAGCATTGGCTCTGATAGATTCGGGATTTATCGAACTCGAACCCAATACCGCTTTCGTAGTCGAAGTAGATTGTTCAGGCTGTAAATCCTGCGTACCATTGTGTCCTTACAGTGCGATTTCCTACCAGGAGGATAAAAAGAAGGCTTATATTAATGAAGCTTTGTGCAAGGGATGCGGGACATGCGTTGCATCCTGCCCTTCAGGCTCTATTAAGCAAAACCTGTTCGAGGATGAAGAAATCTATAGCGAAATTGATGGAATTTTAAATTATACAAATATATATGAGGTGTCTGAATGCTGCTAGATGAAAACAAAAGCCAGAGCGGCTCACAGGGATGGCAGCCTAAAATCATCGCTTTTTTCTGTAACTGGTGTACATATACAGCCGCTGACCTGGCTGGGGTTTCGAGAATCAAACATGCACCGAATGCAAGAGTGATAAGGGTTATGTGTTCGGGAAGGGTTGACCCGCAGTTTATTCTCGATTCGTTTGCCAAAGGTGCCGATGGTGTCCTGGTTGGCGGCTGCCATCCCGGCGACTGTCATTACCAGGAAGGGAATTACAAATGCTTAAGGCGTTTTCAGCTCTTCAAAAGAGTAGTCGAATCATTCGGAATTAATAAAGACAGGTTAAGGCTCGAGTGGATTTCCGCATCCGAAGGAGACAAAGTGAGGCTCGTCATCAATGATATGGTGGCTAAAGTGAAGGCTTTGGGGCCTCTTTCACTGCCGAAAAAATTTTCCGAATGGGATAAAGAAATGAATATTATAGAAGAAAAAATAGCAGGGAAGGAGGAAGCGGTTCATGCCTGATAAACCGAAAATCGCTATGTATTGGTGCGCCTCATGCGGCGGCTGCGAGGAATCAGTCGTTGACCTTGCCGAGGACATTTTGTTCGTGTTGGATAATGTTGATATTATTTTCTGGCCCGTCGCTTTGGATTTCAAAAAGTCCGACGTAGAAAAATACAAAGACGTGGAAATTGTTGCTTCTTTAATCAACGGTGCGATTCGTTCGACTGAACAGGAGGAAATGGTACGCCTTCTCAGGAAGAAGAGCAAAGTAATAATTGCTTATGGTGCCTGCGCCCAGCTTGGCGGAATACCTGCCCTTGCAAATGAATTTCAAAAAGAGGAAATCCTGAGATATGTTTACGAAGAAGCTCCTTCGGCTGTCAATCCGGATAAGAAACGTCCGCAGGCTCAATTCAAAGATGACGACAGGGAAACAGAACTGCCGGAATTGTGGGACACCGTTCGTACGCTCGAACAGGTTATTGATGTGGATTATTATTTACCGGGATGTCCTCCTTCTTCAAAGCTCTTGAAGGAAGCCGTATTGGTTCTGCTTTCCGGGATACTTCCATCGAAAGGAACAGTGCTGGCCCCCGATTTAGCACTTTGCGAGGAATGTCCAAGGAAAGACACAAAGCCTACAGATTTGTCATTTACCGAATTTAAAAGGCCAAACATGCATAACATTGACCCGGAAAAGTGCATACTATCCCAGGGTTTTATATGTATAGGTCCTGCGACGAGAAGTGGTTGCGGAGCGATGTGTATAGAAGGTAACATGCCCTGCACCGGCTGTTATGGTCCCACCTCGAGAGTAAAAGACCAGGGAGCAAAAATTCTGTCGTCAATTACTTCGAATATCAGCGGAAAAACCGAAAAAGAAATCGATGCTATACTCGAAGGGATTCCCGACCCCGTCGGTACATTCTACCGTTACGGTATGGCAGGTTCACTTTTGAGAAAAAAAGTCGATTTTTAATTGTTCTTTATACTGAATTTTGAAAAACAAATGCTGGAGTGAAATATGGAAGACAAAAAGCATATCGTTGTTGACCCTATAACGAGGCTTGAAGGCCATGGCAAAATTGATATTTTTCTGAATAACAAGGGCAACGTGGATAAGGCTTATTTCCAGGTGCCCGAACTAAGGGGATTCGAAGTATTCAGCCGGGGAAGGCCCGCGGAAGATATGCCGCAAATCACGAGCCGTATATGCGGAGTTTGCCCGACAGCCCATCATATGGCTGCCACCAAAGCTCTCGACGACCTGTACAAGGTCGAACCTCCTCCTACTGCAAAAAAACTGAGGGAACTTTTATATAATATCTTCACGCTCGAAGACCATGCATTGCATGTGTACATTTTGGGTGGTCCCGATTTTATAGTCGGTCCCGATGCCCCGAAAGAATTACGAAATGTAATTGGCGTTATTCAGAAAGTTGGGATTGATATCGGCAAAAGAGTAATATCTATGAGAAGACAGCTTAGGGAGTTAATTATTTATCTTGGCGGAAAAGTCATTCATCCCGTTTTCGGCTTGCCCGGCGGAGTAGCTAAGGGACTACCGCCAGAGAAGCTCCCCGAATTTCAGTTTGTAGCTAACGATGGGCTTGAATTCGCTCTGTTCACGCTGAAGGTGTTTAAAGATATTGTCCTGAAAAACGATGAATATGTTAAATTAATTACATCGGATGCTTACAAGCATACTACATATTATATGGGGCTTGTTGACGAGAATAATAAAGTGAATTTTTATGACGGCAAATTAAGACTCGTTGATACCGAAGGAAAAGAATATGCTAAGTTCGCTGCACAGAACTACCTCGATTACATCGCCGAGCATATCGAGCCCTGGAGCTATATTAAATTTAATTACCTGAAACCCCTCGGTTGGCGGGGGTTTGAAGACGGTCCCGAAACGAGCGTATATGCCGTC
>DAHXMP010000047.1 GCA_027371665.1 Bacteroidota bacterium
TGATAATCTTCTGAAAGGTGCAAACGGCTTGGTTAGCGGTGCCAATAAAGATGGTTTTCATTTTAATAATATTGATTTTGAAAGGGACTGCGAAATTGAAGAGTTTTATGATTTGAGAACCATTAATGAAGGTGAAAAATGCCCGAAATGTTCTCATCCCTTGCGAATTGTCAATGCAATTGAGTTGGGGCATATATTTAAGCTCGGAACAAAATATTCGCAAGCTCTTGGTGCAAATTTCCTCGACAAAGATGGTAAAGAACAGCCTATAATTATGGGAAGCTATGGTATAGGTGTCGAGAGGATTCTTGCCTGTTATATCGAGCAAAACCACGATGAAAAGGGAATTATCTGGAAAACACCAATTCAACCATATCATATACATTTAATCGGTATTAATATTAAAAACACACAAATAATTTCAGAGACATGCGAAAAATTGTATGATGAGTTTACCAAAAACGATTTTGAAGTTTTGTACGATGACCGCGATGAAACACCAGGTGTTAAGTTCAACGATGCTGATTTACTGGGTATTCCAATACAGGTTATTGCAGGCAAGAAAAATGTCGAAAAAGGCATTGTCGAACTGAAATACCGCTCCTCAGGTGAAAGACAACTGATAAATACTGATGATTTAATGTTAAAAGTTAAAGGATTTTACAATTTGTAGTTTAACACTAATTTAATTTCCTGAAAAAATAAAATTAAAAAAGATTATTGGTAATTTAGAAAACTTTTTTTGTCATTCCGAGTGAAACAAAGAATCTTATATGGGTATTGGTGCAATTACCGGGGGATTCTTCACTTCGTTCAGAATGACCTGTAAACAAATATAGCAATTCCTAAAAAAGTAATTCTTGTTGAATTGACTAATTTGTAATATATTGCGTATTAGCTGATTCTGACAATTTTTTTTCAAAGTTATGAAAAAGAAAGCTGATTTACATATACATTCTATATATTCTGACGGGACACTTCCGCCGGAGGAAATTTTTCGTATGGCTGTTGATAAAGGATTATCTGCCATAAGTATTACCGACCATGACTCGGTAGAGGGATGTATAAAAGCAAATGAACTTTCCGAAAAATATAAATTGGAATTTATAAATGGAATAGAGTTTAGCTGTTATGAGAAAGACCAGGAGTATCATATTCTTGGATATAATTTTGATATAAACAACGAAGAGCTTCATAAATACCTGGATGCTTTTCGCAAGGCAAGAGAACAGAGAGCCCATAAGATAACCGGAAAATTGAAGAAACTCGATGTTGATATTAGCTTTGATAAAATTGTTATGAAAGCCGCTTCAGCCCCGATAACACGTCCCCATATTGCATCGGTACTTATAGATGAAGGCTACGTTTCAAATATTAAAGAGGCTTTTACAACTTATCTGGCAGAAGGTAAACCTGCGTATGAACCAAAGTATTATTTTTCAGTTTATGAAGCAATTAAACTTGTTAATAATTGCGGAGGAGTAGCAGTACTGGCTCATCCGGCAAATACTATATCACAGGCATTTTTATTTAACATAATCGAAAACGGATTGGATGGTATAGAAGTTATTCATCCCATGCACGATGAAAATATGCAGAGGTTTTATACAAAAATTGCAAATCAGTTCTGGCTGTTAACAACAGGAGGTTCTGATTTCCACGGTTCAAGGGATTATGATGAGACAAATTTCGGTAAGTTTGTAGTTCCTTATTCTGTTGTGAATTCTATTAAAACAAGAGCACATGACAGGTTGTTTTAATCCATCAATAAATCAGGCCTTCTCTTTTTAGTTTTAACCAGAGATTGTTCGTCACGCCACTCCTGAATTTTTTTTGTGTTTCCGCTTAATAATATTTCGGGCACCTTGTTTTCTCTAAAATCAAAAGGTTTAGTATAATAAGGAGGTTCAAGCATACCGTTCTGGAAGGAATCTTCAAGGGCAGATTCAGCATCTCCGATTACACCGGGAATCAATCTAACAATAACATCCGTCAAAATCATTGCCGGGAGCTCTCCACCGCTGAGTACATAATCACCGATTGATATTTCACGTGTTATAAGCATGTCTCTTATTCTCTGGTCAATTCCTTTGTAATGCCCTGTGAGTATAATGATATTTTTATGCAAAGACAATTCATTGGCAATTGACTGGGTAAGCTTTTGTCCATCAGCTGTCATAAAAATTATATCATCGTATTTTCTTTTTTCCATTAGTTTTTCTATACAGGCAAATACAGGTTGACATTTAATAATCATTCCAGCACCACCGCCATAGGGTTTGTCGTCAATATGCCTGAATTTATCCAGTGCATAATCATGCAGGTTGTGAATCCTGATTTTCACAAGTTTTTTCTTTTTTGCAATTTTAATGATGCTTGAATTAAAAACATGACTGAACATATCCGGGAAAGCCGTAACAATATCGATTCTTATTTTTTCAATATTCATTTTTTCACTTTTATAAATTTAGTAAATCACTCAATCCATCGAGGAGTGAAATTTCAATCCTTTTATTTTTGATATCGATTGATTTTATTACTTCATCAATAGCGGGAACAGGCAATTCCCCCTCCTGCGTTTTTACTTGCCAAACATCGTTGGCTGGGAGTTCAATAACATCGTTAATTATGCCTATTAAATTTTTATTTTTATGGTTATAAACTAAACAGCCAACCAGGTCTTCAGGTAGAAATGATTTTTTATCGGTAAATACAATATCGCTGTCATCAACAAAAATTCCTTTTTCTTTCAGCTTGAACCCTTGTTCCTTTGAAGTAATCCCTTCTAAGTAAATCGTACATTCTGCATTAAAATTGTTAAATGATACTAAAATAAAATCTTCAGAAAAATTTTCCGAGAAACCTATTTTAACGATAGATTTTTCTTTAATATCTTTTATACTGATTGGTAAGTTCTGAACAATTAATCCGCCGAAGAATCCCTTAGTTCCTGTAATCGTACCAATAAATTTTATAGACATTTATTTCCTGATATAATAATTTGTTTTTTAATAATGATTATGATAGTACAAATTTAAAATAAACTATTTTTGTATTTAATTAAAATCTTCATTTAAAAAAAATTTTTAATATTATGTCAGAAAAAGATTTTATAGAAATGAATTATCAAAAGCCGTCTGAGAAAGAACTGATTGAAAATTCAGCAAAATTTTTTGAGCAAATGGCTTCGAGAAGGTCTGGGAGGGAATTTTCAAGTGAACCTGTTTCGATTGATGTGATATTTAATATTTGTAAAGCGGCTGTTACTTCTCCATCAGGGGGGAACAGGCAGCCATTTTTTTATTGTATTGTAAAAGATAAATCTATAAAGCATAAAATAAGGCTTTCAGCAGAAAAAGAAGAAAAACTAAATTATGAAAAACGATTTACAAGTGAATTTCTGTCAGCAGTTGGCAAGTTTAAAACAAATTATTATAAGCCTTTCCTGGATGAAGCACCTGTTCTTGTTGCTGTATTTGCTGAAAAATATAAAAAGCATGAAGACAAAATTGAAAAAAATTATTTTTTTACAGAATCAACCTGTATATCTATCGGAGTTTTTATAACTGCTGTACATAGCGTCGGATTAGTTACCCTGCCTTATACACCGAGACCGATAAAATTTCTCAATGAAATACTTAATATATCTGAAAACCTGTCACCCGTTATGATACTTCCCATAGGATATCCGAAGGAAGGTTTGATGATACCGAATCTAAGGAAAAAAACATTTGATGAATTATGCAAAGTGTTTTAATATGGTACCATTAATCCGCTTTTTTTTCCTGCCGG
>DAHXMP010000051.1 GCA_027371665.1 Bacteroidota bacterium
ATTTGCAATTTTTAAAATCTCCTTCTGCCTCTTCTGAACAACTTCCTTTTTCCAACCGTGGTCCGTATCAACATTAGTGATTATAAGCCAGAATATAGAATCGCTGCATGCCTTGTGCTTATGGATTGTTCCCCCGCAACCCAGTGTTTCATCGTCAGGATGAGCCGAAACGAAAAGAATTTTTTTTGAAATTTTCCCCATACCATCTCCTCATTGTTAAACAATTATTATTTTCGCCGGAACCCCGGTATAAGTTCCTTTTTCTTTTATGTCATCGGTAACAACCGCACCCGCAGCAATTATACAATCATTACAGATGTTTTTATACTGAATAATAGTAGCATTTGAGCCTACAAGGCAATTATCCCCCAATCTGACACCCCCATTCAATACAGCTCCCGGAGCCACATGTGCGAAATCGCCGATTATACAATCATGCTCTATAACAGCCGATGTGTTAATAATCCCAAAGTCTCCGATTTTAGTTCCCGGGTGAATAATCGCTCCGTCAAAAACAACTGTACCTTCACCAAATGATACATCTTCACCGATGATAGTATTTGGAGAAATGATAACCGGAAAGTTCATGCCGGATGATTTTAAATATTTTACTGCTTTTTTTCTGCTGTCAGAATTTTTAATTTGCCCGATTCCCATTACAGCATTGGTTATGCCTTTATTAAATAATGAAGAAACGATAGAATCATTACCGAGCCATCTAACGCCAAGTATTTCTCCCTTGTCTTCAATATCGGTATAACCTGCAATTTCATATCTGACAATTCTTTTCAAAATAGAAATCAGCACTTTTGCATGTCCGCCGCCGCCGATAATTATTATGTTTCCCATTTATCCATTCTTTAATTTTTCTACAACATAATCTACGTCTGACTCAGTCAGGCTCACGGAGCATGGAAGATTCAGGGTCTTTTCATGATAAAAAATCGCTTTTTCAATTCTGAAAGAGCGGCAATTTCTATATTGTTTTTGCAAATGATTAGGATACCATAATGGACGCGATTGAATTTTATATAAACTCAAATAATGCATTAGTTCTTCCTTATCCATGCCATAAATATTTTTATCAATCTGTAATGAATAGAACCAGTAATTTGATTCTGCATAACCGGGGACTTCTGCAAGATGCAGCCCATTGATTCTATCTATCAATTTCTTATATCTGAAATAATTTTTCTTTTTTATATCAACATATTCCTGTAACCGTTCCAATTGTGCCACACCCATTGCAGCCTGAATATTTGTCAGCCTGTAATTGTAACCGATTTCATTGTGAATATAACTTATATTATCATCCTTTGCCTGTGTAGTAAGATATTTTGCTTTTTCAGCGATTCCCGGGGTATCGCTTAAAATCATACCTCCCCCGCCGGTTGTAATGATTTTATTCCCGTTGAAAGAAAAACATCCTAAGTCTCCTATTGTACCGGTAAATTTGTCTTTAAGTTTTCCTTTTGTATAATAAGTTCGGAGGCTTTCTGTTGCATCCTCTATAATTTTAATTTTTCTATCCCGGCAAATATCAATTAATGGTTCCAAATCAACAGCACAGCCGAATACATGCACAGGAATAATCGCCGCTATTTTTCTTCCGCTTTCTTTATTATAACATGAACCATCCTTAACAATTGTTTCATTAATTATAAACTCAATTGTCTTTTCAATATCAATATTGTAAAAATCATCGCAGTCCATGAAAACAGGTTCAGCATTAAGATACCTTACGGCATTAACCGGAGCGATGAAAGTAACTGTCGGTACTAAAACCTCATTACCCGCTTCTACCCCGGCAAGTATCAGGCTTATATGTAATGCTGACGTTCCGTTAACTGTTGCAACGGCATATTTTGAACCAGTCAGTTCACAAATCTTTTCCTCGAACAGATCAACATACTTGCCAGTCGAAGACACCCATTCGGTATCGAGGCACTCCTTCACATAGTTCCACTCATTCCCTTTTATAGATGGAACGGATAATGGAATAAATTTTCCTGATTCTATTACTGTTCCCGTTTTCTCCATATTAATTTGTTCTATGTTCAACGGTTATTCAATTACCATCTTACTTATTTTATTTTTCAGCTTTAATAATTCTTTCTGATAATCGCCGA
>DAHXMP010000069.1 GCA_027371665.1 Bacteroidota bacterium
ATATAAAGCTTTATGATATCCATCGAGCAATTTCTGATAGAATTAAATAAAAGTATAGTGCTTTTCAAGCCTGAAACGGCTTTGGTGATTACATTTATTGTTGCCCTGCTTGCAGACCTTATATTCAGGAAATCGAAAAACATTTCGGGTTACGTTGTAATTTTAGGATTTATTATAACCGGAATTTTCCTGTTCACCGGAAATGTTCAGGGTACATCCGTTTTTTCCAAGATGCTTGCCGTTGACTCATTCGCACAGTTTTTCAAATTTGTAATTCTGCTGTCAGGCTTCATTGTAGTCGTTATATCGTTTTTCTCGAAAGAGCTCTATGAGCAGGACAGAAGGCTGGGAGAGTATTTCACCCTGATTGCCGGCATGACATTCGGGATGTTCCTGCTTTCCGGAGCTACGAATTTAATTATGATTTATCTTGCCATAGAAACGATGAGCATCAGTTCTTATGTCCTCGCCGGATATACGAAGGAAGTCCGCCGTGCAAGCGAAGCATCGCTGAAATATGTGATTTTTGGTGCAGTTTCTTCTGGATTGATGATATATGGAATTTCAATTTTATTCGGTTTGACAGGCTCATTGAATCTTTATGATATTAATCATGCGATAGCTCACGGCCAGGCGGATTTGTTTCCCCTGCTTGTTTCAGGAATAATGATAATTGCCGGAATCGGCTATAAAATCTCAGCAGTTCCATTCCATTTCTGGACACCCGACGTTTACGAAGGTGCCCCGGTATCAATAACTGCACTTCTTTCTGTGGCATCCAAAGCTGCAGGCTTTGCTGTCCTGATTAGATTTTTAAAAGTCGGATTTTTCGACCATACGAATCCAGCAACTGCAGAAGCATGGAGATTGCTCAGCACGGTTGACTGGAAATTTATCATAGCAATTCTTTCCGTTTTAACTATGTCAATCGGCAACCTTGTTGCTGTGTGGCAGAATAATATGAAGAGGCTTCTTGCTTATTCAAGCATTGCACACGCCGGTTATATGCTTATGGGTGTAACCGTTATGTCCGATGCCGGAGTTTCAGCAGTACTGATTTATTTCGTCGTTTATTTGTTCATGAATCTCGGAGCCTTCTTCGTTGTAATGCTCATAGCAAACAAGCTTGGCAGCGAAGAACTGGACGATTACAATGGTATAGGATACAGGGCTCCCGTTCTTTCGGTATGCCTTGCAATCTTTCTCATATCGCTGACGGGCTTGCCTCCCACTGCAGGCTTTATTGGTAAATGGTATCTTTTCATTGCAGTAATCAAAGCAAATTATATCTGGCTTGCCGTTGTAGGAGTGCTGAACAGCGTCGTGTCATTGTTCTACTATGTCAAAGTAATCAGGAACATGTTCATCCGCGGCATGGAGAAAGGCAACGAGCCGTTAAGTTATTCCGCACCTGCAATTATTGTCCTGTTGCTTCTCGTCATACCTACACTCGTGCTTGGTGTTTGGTTCAATCCTCTCGTCGAGTGGGCAAACAAATCGGTGAATTTGTTTTTGGGGAATTGAGTTTATTTATTTGAAAATTGATGATGAAAATAGAATTAGGCTGTCCACCGGACAGCTTTTATTTATATTATAATTTGATTACAATAAAAAATGCTGTAAATTAAAAATTTAACTTTTACCGATTAATCTTGAGAAATTAACGATGAGTGACAAACTATCATTTACGAAAAGTGAAAAAATTTCATTAAAAAAACATTTTGATGAAAAATGGTTACAAGATAGAATTGAAGAGGATCCAACACTTCTTGGTCTTGGTGATTTAACCTTAATTCAAAGAGAAAAAAAGCAATCTAGTGGTGGTAGGATTGATTTTCTTTTTTTAGACTCTGAAACTCAAACCATGTATGAAACGGAAGTAATGCTTGGTCCAACTGATGAAAGTCATATTATACGTACTATTGAATATTGGGATATTGAAAAAAGGAGATACCCATCAAAAGATCATG
The DNA here is from genome assembly GCA_027371665.1 of Bacteroidota bacterium. Classification (GTDB taxonomy): domain Bacteria; phylum Bacteroidota; class Ignavibacteria; order Kapaibacteriales; family UBA2268; genus DAHXMP01. The sequence goes on from DAHXMP010000069.1 coordinate 1,971, forward strand.
TAGCTGTATTAGTTGCTGAAGATATAACAAACCGATTTTTTAATGTAATATCATTAATGAATCATTCAATACCAATTATTGCCATTCAATTAAATGCTCTCAAAATTGATAACAACATTGTTTTAAATTTTACCAAAATATTAGATATTTATGAATCGCCTGAAGA
>DAHXMP010000270.1 GCA_027371665.1 Bacteroidota bacterium
GACAGCAAGTGATTACACCCGGAAGTGTCCTGAAATCCGCAATATGCTGATTCAGGTTGAAACTGCCGTAGATACCATACCTGGGATAATCCGCCGGATAATTCTCGGGATTAATGGGGTCACCCATGTTTGTTTGTGAGAAAGCCTGAAGGCTGAAAATAATGATTAGAATAATGAATGTGAAGAAAAAATAAATCCTTTTTAATTCCACTTTTGCAAAGGAGGAAAACTGTGATTGCAGCTGATTTTTCATTTTCTCACCTCCATGATTCTTGTAATCACCTGTGTCGGAGTCTTGAGGGTCAGGAGATATATACCCGAAGGAATTTCGTCTGTCTCAAATTCAAGACTGTATGCCCCTTTTCCTATATCACTGTCATAGAAAGTTTTGATAATTTTACCGAGTATATCGTATAACGCTAATTTCGTACGCCCCGATTCAGCGAGAGAAAAATCTATTGTTCCTTTGTCTTCAACGGGATTAGGCATGAATCTTAAAGATGCCGGCACTCCTTCGTAATTGTAAAGCCTTGTTATTCCACCTTCGGTGCAAAGGTTATTAAGAACAAAATCGCCGTTAAATACTATGATTGAATCTGGAATTGGACAGTCAGTCCACTCAAATTGGCTCAAATTCAGAGGAGTTTCGGGAGAATTTCCCAATGTTGCTTCGAAACTTAATAAAATCAGTGTATCGGAGGCTCCCCTGGTTCCGGTAAAATCAAGTACCCTGTTAGGGCCGGACAATAATCCCTGCGGTGTGGAACCTATAGGAACAAGGAGGGTTTTATTGTAAGTAATCACTGCATGAAAGTCACGGACATTACAGGTATCGAGATTTTTTGAACTTCTGATAAACAAGGGAATGCTTAGTTTTTCCCCCGGAGCCGCCCTAAATGTATTATCAGATAATGCAATAACTGATGACGGATAAATTACATTGACAGTTACAGGTGAAGAAGTATTAAAACATCCGTTTGTATCGGTAACGGTAACTGTATATTGACCGGGATTTCTCACAATAATAGCCCTGGTTGTTTCACCTGTTGACCAGATATAGAAACTGTAACCGTTATTACCTGCATCGAGCCTAACACTGTCACAGGAACAAATAGTGGTAGTCCCCGGAGGAGAAATTACAGGCTGAGGCAGAGGATAAACCGTTACGACTACGCTGTCAATATCCAGACATCCGTTAGCATCCGTAATCGTACAATAATACTTAGTTGTAACAACCGGATCGGCATTAGGCATTTGAATATTGGGATTATCCAGTCCGGTTGCCGGCGTCCACAAGAATGTATAAGGAGGAGTACCCCCGCTTGCATTCTGCCCGAGAATCGTCGTTGTACCAATACAAATAGGCCTGTCAACACCGGCATCTACAACGGGAAGCGGATTTACTGTTACGGTTACTGAATCTCTGCCTGTACAACCGTTTCCGTCGGTAACAAGCACATTATATGTAGTAGTAACAATCGGATTAGCAGTTGGAGCGGCTACATTTGAGGAACTTAAACCTGTTGAAGGATTCCATAAATATGTATAGTTGCCATCACCTCCGGTCGCAGGTGCACCGATTTGTGTGCTCGAGCCAAGGCAAATTCTTCTGTCAGGACCTGCGTTTGCCGTTGGAGCCTGAAAAACATTCACAACAACGCTCTTCGTATCGGTAAAACAACCATCTGCAGATGTTCCGGTTACGGTATAAGTAGTTGTAACCATAGGATTGACAGTAATACTTGCATTTGTCGAGGTATATCCGGGTGGATTGGAAGTCCAGCTATAAGTCGCTCCACCCGATGCGGTGATTGTAGCTGGATTTCCCGGGCAAACAGACTGATTTTGGGGATTTGCCGCTACTGTAATCCTTCCGGTTGGACAAGTGGCACAGGTCGTAGTCTGGTAATAAATGCCCATCATAGCCCAGGAGTAGCAGTCGCTTCCTGTGTTACCGGGAGAGACAGAAAAGTTTACGGTTGATTGATTTTTTACAATAGCAGTATTTAAAGCCGAAGCGTTCCAAAACAGCCTTTGCATGTTTGTTGTATTTCCGTCAATCGTAAGTGTCCAGGGGATTCCAATAGTTGCCTGCATATCCGACACTATTGATAATGCCTGTGCAAATGATGCGTTATCACATGCACTGAAACCACTTAATGTCTGACTGAAATCCGCACCCGACGGAGTTGTCAGCAGACCGTCATAAATAACGAAACTTCCCTGGTAAGAAGCAAGTTTGTCCCTGTAAATAATCATTAATGTTATTCCGTCAGTTTCATATCTCGAAGACCTGACACTAATCATGTAATTTCCGTTGCCCGTAATAGCATTTTTTACATCGGCGCGATAGCACCTTGTACCCGTTTCACTCCAGCACTTTGGCCCTTTCTGGTCAACCTTCAATGCGGGAATTACATAATTAATTCCGCCAGGATTTGTTATGCTGACCGTATCTCCCGTCGGAGACGTCGGAAAATAAGAAACGGTCCACCAGACATAAGCAGCTTCAATCGTATAACAACTCCCCGGAATTCCCGAAATATCGAAAGATGCAGGCATCGTATTTCCCGCATGTGCAGAACACCTGTTTGTAATCTGAACCGAGCTCATGACATAATTCAAACCACAATCTGTACGGTTAAAAACAGCCTGGCTCAACTGGGAAAATAGAAGAAACGGCATTGCGATGAGGAGCAAGACAGATAGTAAAAACTTCTTCATAAGCACTCCGGATATTTGGTAAAAAATTATTTTCTTAGTTTAATTCGGATGACACTTATCGTAACATTCTAATTTAATTAAATATCTTAGCTTAACCTACACAAACGATAATCAAAAAAAACGCAGCATTAAATTAATAAAAATTCGGATTAAAAAAAATTTTAATCGTAATTGAATTGATTAATTGTGAAATTTCAGATTCTTTGTATAAAATTCAATTCGAAATCGCAAAAAGTAATTTGAATATAGTCAGTCTTGCTATTTCTCAGGATATGTAAATATTTACCTGAAAAGTTTTCCGGCTGACTCTATGATTATACGCCGGACTTCTTCAAGCGATTTGCCTGAAATCCTTGCACCTGCGGCATGATGATGACCACCTCCGCCAAGGCTTACTGCAATGTCCCTGACGTTAATATCCCCTTTTGACCTGAATGATATCCTGATTTGCGGGTCACCTGGCCTTTCGATGAGAAGCACGCCAACCATTACGTTTTTAATTGTAACCGTATGTTCAACTATGCCCTCCGTATCGTCTTCGGAAGCACCTGTTCTTTCAAAGCTCTCTTTTGGTAATTTCATTAGAACAAGCCTGCCGTCAAAAAGTTTTTCCATGCCTGCAAAAGCTTCACCGAGAAGGCGTGCAGCTTCAAAAGGAATTATATTATAAATTTCTTCATAAATGTCAACAGGATCTGCTCCGCATTCGATAAGCTCGGCAACAATCCTGTGAGTCTCAGCATCCGTCCTCGGGAAACGGAAACTTCCCGTGTCGGACATAATTGCCGCATACAGAGCAGTAGCCATTGCAGGTGTGAATTTCATCCCTGAATCTTTTTTCAGCAATTTCCAGATAATTTCTCCCGTCGAAGTTGAATCAGGGTCAATTACGTATAAATCAGCCATATCATCGGGTTCCATGTGATGGTCAATTATTATTTTTTTGACTTTCGCATTCAATATAGCATCAGACATAGACTTTACACGAGAGCTGTTGTTTAGGTCAACGAGAAAAATCGTGTCACATTCTCCTATATATTTTCTGTGCGGGCTTTCGGATGATTCATCGAAAAGTTCGACTTTATCAACGCCATCGAGAAAAAGAAGATTATAAGGTGTTTCACTGTAATTGATAATCTTTGCCCCGATTCCCTTACTCAGAGCATAGAAATACAATGCAAGCTCACATCCTATTGCATCCCCGTCCGGATTTACGTGTGTAGTGATTGCAATTTTTTTCGAATCAAGCAAAATTTTGTAACAATCTGCAATTGACTTGTCTAAATCTTTTGTGAAAGGTTTATTAACTTCCATTATACGGTTCTTCTTTCGGTTTATTTATTGATCCTTCAATAATTGCTTTGACGCTTGAATGATTTATTTTAAGATAATATTTATATCGGTCAAAATTAATCATTTTTTTGTAATTTCGCTTTATAAAAGATTAAATCAGAGTTGTATTTAAGTTATTCAACACCTGTGATGTCAGGATTTTTTAATAACAGTCATTAATAATGGCAGGAAGAGATTTAAAAAAATATTTGCCTTATATATATGTACTGCTGGGCTTTACTGCAGGATTGTGCCTGCTGTTCTGGCTGATGGACTCTGTCATAATGCCAATGATTGTCCATAACAGGACAGTAGTCCGGGTTCCTAACGTTATTGGCAAGACTCTCGAAGAGGCAAAAAGTATGATGACCGGAGAAAAGCTGATAGCTATTAAATCGGGCGAGCAGTACAGCGAAAAAGTAGCTCCCAACATAGTTATCAACCAAATCCCGAGGCAGTACAGCGAAGTAAAAGTAGGCAGAAGCATTTATCTTATTATCAGTAAGGGCAAGGAAACTACCGGGGTACCCTATTTAATTGGGAAATCACTTCGTGAGAGTCGAATCATGCTGATTCAAAAAGGGCTTTCGCTCGGCATTGTAGTTTATGCCTCTTCCGATTCAATCGGATTCGATACGATAATGACTCAAAAAGTTAATCCGGGAATGCAGATACCTGCAGGCAGTACAGTTGATGTAGTAGTTAGCAAAGGCTCTGAAAACTTCATACAGGTGCCGAATATTGTCGGCATGTCGCTGGCAGATGCACAATCGGCTCTCGTCGAATCAGGATTCATTATTGGAAACATTTTTTACGGAAACAGCGGCACTTACCTCCCAAATACCGTGATTGACCAGTCACCCGCCGGCGGCGAAAACGCAAAGCATGGCTCGGCTGTGAATATAACACTGTCGAAGTAGAAACCTATTC
>DAHXMP010000272.1 GCA_027371665.1 Bacteroidota bacterium
ATAAAGATATAGACGATAAAGAATACAACGCAAAACTGGTCAAACATTTAAAATCAGAAGATTTTTTCAATGTTTTAAAATATCCGGTTGCTGTATTTAAGTTTACAAATATAGAGAAAGCAATTGACCCTGATAATTCAAATTTCAATTATAAAATTACAGGTAATATGACAATTAAAAACGTTACCAACCCTATTACCTTTTTTGCACATATCGGCTTCAATGGTAACAGCATTTCATCGAGAACAAAACTCATTCTCGACAGGACAAAATGGAATATCACTTACAAATCGAAAAACTTCTTTAAGAATCTCGGCGACAAATTTATCTATGATGACTTTGTCTTGTGGCTCGAATTATCATTTTCAAAATAATATTTACACGTTTCATTTATATTATAAATCGACTGTTGACTTTTTATAATATTAATTTCAAAAAAAAATTGCTTTTTATTAATTTTCAACGTATCTTTACTTTTTAAATCTGTGTTCTTGGACATATAACTGAAAACATTACCAAAAAAAATAAAACAGGTTTCATTAAGCCGTTGAGTTGCTGACTAAGAAATAATTCTTATAACATATAACAACTGAATAAATCAAAATTATTTTACGGAGGTTTTATGAAAAAAAGTTACACATTTACGGTTTTTGTAAATATTTTTACGATTATCGCCTTTCTTGTCCTTTCTGTATCCATAACTAATTCACAAACAGTAAGGAGAGTACTTCTCGAAGAATACACCGGCACATGGTGCGGGCCCTGTGGTCAATATGGGAAGCCGTTAATGGCACAAATTCTTGCTGCTCACCCTGACGATGTTTATGGTGTCGAAGTCCACCAAACAGATGACTTTTCAATCCCGGAATGCGATACACTTGCTGCTTATCTGGGATGTTCTTTTGTTCCCGCTGCCTCAGCAGACAGGACATATAATTTGGCAAATTCCGGTGCCGTACTTGTCGGCACGGGAAGCTGGAATGCAATAGTCAACGCAGCATTACAGGTTCAGCCTAAATGCTCCGTTAAACTCTATTATACTTTAAATAAAACTACAAGAACTTTGACGGCAAAAATATCTGCTACATTTGATGTATCTGTTGCAGGAGACCTTAGATTTAATGTTATTATTACTGAAGATGATTTGATCCATTCCCAGAACGGAGCCTCTCAAACCTATCATCACATGCATGTTTTAAGGGATATGCTCGGTTATACCTGGGGAACACCAGGTATTATTCCAGCAAATGTGAGTTCAGGTCAGAGTTTTAATTATACTTATCAATATTCAATACCTCCCAGTTGGAATCTCGACAATCTCCATTTCATAGGAGTTGTTCAGGAATTTAATCAGCAATATGCTGACATGAAAAAAATATTAAATTGCATAGAAGGTGTAGAAGGCCAACCTCAGATGGAATTCACTAAAGCCGATGGGCCTGATGTTTTTGCGACTCCAAAAAGCCAGCCGGCTACAAAAGATTATACAATCAAAAATCTGACAAATTCTCAGATGACTTATCAGATTACTATTGCAAAATCATCGAGGACTCCTTCCGATTGGAACGTTGAGCTACAGCTTCCGAGCGGTGCCAAGAAATCTACTCATGACAATGTTCTTACCGATGAAATCACAATTAATGCAGGCGGCAATAAAACAGTTACTCTTAAACTCACTCCCGGTTCCTTACTCGGTGTTGGTGACGCAGCGATTAATGTTATACAAAAGAACAATCCCACCGGTGACCAGGGAAATGCTTCTATCACTGTTGCCTCATCGGAAATTGACAAATTCCAGGTTATTGACGACGCCCAAAACGGCACTTTTTCTATTGGCCCGACTATGGTTGGAGCAGGAGTCCAGGGATATTACGATATAAATGCCTCCGAATTTACCCCTATCTATAATCAATTCGACAAAATTAACGATGTCGTTTGGACCTGTGGTACAGAAGGTGAAATTAGCAATGACGATGCCTCCGCTATCAGGAGTCTTATAAATGACGGTGTACCTGTTCTGATTTCCGGTTCAAAGGTTGTAGGCACAATCGAAGCCGCCTCACCTAATCTATTCTATACAATCGGTTGTTCTTTCGGGGGTGTCTGTAAACAAGGTACTCTCAACGGTTCTGATTTAACAATTAATCTGATAGGATACAAAGATGACCCGATAACAGACGGCTTCGACAAGTCTGTAACGGTTAGCAATTACTTCACTCAGGGCATATTAATCAATAATCCCAAAACCTATCCGATTCTAAAGCACAAATATGTTGACACTGTGGTTGCAGTACGTTCTGAACTTGCAAATGCAAGAGTTGTTCTGATTGGAATCAATCCAATGTACATTACAAATACAAGTGCAAGGTACAACCTCATAGGTAATGCAATAAAATGGCTCAACAACACCGGGCCCAAAATCAGCAGTTCTGAAACCACCATTGATTTTGGAAATGTAGTTAACGGAACAAATTCTGATAAACCTGTTGTTATCCGCAATATTGGGGAAGACCCTCTGACAATAACTGATATGTCAGTTGAGTACGATTACTCTAACATATTTTCCGTTCAGAATCCGTCAATTCCGTTTACAATCCAGCCCGGAGATTCACAGCAGGTTACTCTCAGGTTCTCTCCGAATTATGCCTTTACTTATGATGTTCCTTTGACCGTTACATCGAATGCCATAAATAACGGCACATTCGTTATTACACTTAAAGGAACAGGAATAGAAGCAGGAAGCGGCCCTTCTATTGAAAGCGATTTAAGTACCGTTGTATTTGGCAACGTCCCGACAAATAAACCCAAGGACGCAAATATTGTCATTACAAACAGCGGCAAACAAAACTTAATCATAAACTCGGCTAATATTGTATCCGATAACAGCGGTATTTTCACCATAATATCCCCGGCATCATTCCCGGTTACTATTGCACCGTCACAAAACAAAACAACAACCATTAGATTTAGCCCGAGTGATAAAATTGATTATACTGGAACTCTAAATATTGCATCCAATGCAGAAAATTCAGATACGTTATCAATTCCGTTAAGCGGAACCGGCGATAATCCTGTCGGTGTCGAAGATAACGATTGTAATTGCCCGGTTAACCTGGCAGCAGCTCCTAATCCATTTAACAGCAGAACAACAATCAGCTATAATGTCGGCAGCAATGGAGCCTATGTCAGTATTACTGTAATTGACGAACGCGGCACACAGGTAGCCTCACTTGTCAATAAAACTCTTGCAGCAGGTTCTTATACACAGGAATTTAATTCCAAAGGCTTAAGTTCAGGTATGTATATAATTATTGCAAATATAAACGGCATTACTACACAGTTGCCCGTCGTAATCGAAAAATAATGCCTGAGAAGGCGTCATGAATTTTATCACCATTCCTTTTTCCTTTCCCCGGCAGGGTAAGGAAAAAGGATGGTTTTTTTAAACAATATATGTAATTTAGTAAAGTCTTAATTATTGTATATATTTTTTAACTGATTAATAAATGGAGTCGCCAATGAAAAAGGTGTTCATTTACCCGTTACTGACAATTTTATTTTTATTATTGTTAATTGCTGAGCCTGCACTGTCAGCCGATAAATATTATATCATATTCGATAATCTCGATGTAATTACAAATACTGACGGAGTACCCATTTCTAATGCTTGGGATGATTTATATTATACTCCTGTTATGAATCGCCAGGAATACGCTCCCTATGTTTTAAGGGTGCCGTTCTCGGATGCTACTTTCAGTACTTATGATATTACTAAGTTTGACCTCGCAGTCTTTCCAATGGGCGATAATCCCCTTAACTACTCAACACCCGGAGGTATTACCGTGCTTAGCAAAATTAAACAGATGGAAGCCGCAGGCAAGCGTGTTATTATTATTGGAAGGTCTTTGCTCTGGAAAGCATTCCATACACAGCCCAACCAGGATGTGCAGAACTTCTTCAATCAATATCTCGGTGTTGACGAAGTTTTCAGAATGTCCACAAGCCATGACATAAGCGGCGGCTGGCAATACGACGGTTACACCGTAAACGGTTACGACAGCGACCCTGTCTCTGATGCCGCTAGAAAATGGGCTAATTGCAGAAGAAAATCCTATGAAGACCAGCAATGGTACGACCCCTGGAAATACACCCGTGATATCGAAGCATTCAAAGTACGTCAAGACCCTAACATTACACCAATGGAATGGGGCTCGATGGTAATTGATGATAATGCTATTATTAATTACCCGCCGACAGATACTATTTTGGGAGTCAGGGCAATCACACCCCATTCAAAGATGGTTTTCTGGGATTTAGGTTTCGAGTATTTTAATGCCTGGATATCAATCAGCCTTATACAAAGAGAATACTGGCTTGCCTTTAAATGGCTCCTGCAGGAGATGCCGAGCATAGAAGCTTACATGCAGGTTGACCCTAATCCCCTCCAGTTCGGTGGCGTTAAAATCAATACTGATACCATCAGGGGCATTAAGATTACAAATTGGGGCAGGAAACCCTTAATAACTACCGATATGTATATTTTCGGATATGAAGACCCTGAACCGTTTGAAATAATCAATCCGCAGAATTTCACACTTCAGCCTCTCGACACGCATACTGTATTCGTGAAATTCAGCCCGACAGAGGAAAAAGCATACTATGATATTCTTACAATTTCATCGAATTCTTATCTGTCCAGTTCATTAGATATTGAGCTTAAAGGAACAGGTGGTTCTGAAAATCCCGGTCCTGTTATTGATGTCGTTGATTCTGTTGATTTCGGAATTGTCAATCGCGGGAGTTATAGTATTGATACAATTACAATCAACAATATCGGAACAGCCCCATTATATATTATCAAAAAGAACATAATTGATGACGGTAACGGTTCGTTTACTTATAATAGAACTTCCGACAGCTATGGCGGTGTATGGATAGAACCCGACAGCAGCCATAAATTTGCCATCCGGTTTTCTCCTGCAAGTTATGGTAAGGATTATCTAGGCCAGATTAAACTGGAAACTAACCAGGGAAGCAATTCCTTTGTTTATATTACATTGCATGGTAAATGTGCCGATACGATTCCTAAAATAAAATATGA
>DAHXMP010000089.1 GCA_027371665.1 Bacteroidota bacterium
CACGGAGGCAAACTGGGAACAAGTTGATAAACAAATTATGCCTGCTTTATCGTCTGCCTCAGGTTCGAATAAGGAAATTGCCATAATAACTCATTCCGTATTGTCTCCGACTCAGAAAAAACTGTTTGATGACTTTAAGTCTAAATATCCGACTGCAAAAATTTATTCATATCAATTATTCGACGAATCGAACAGGAGAAAAGCATGGCAGGATTGCTACGGGGAGAGCGAGTTTCCATTAATAAATTGGGCTGATGCAAAGACAATACTTGCTCTCGAATCGGATATACTCGGGAACGAAGGTAATTTCGTAGAGCAAATCAGGTTAATCGCATCGAAAAGGAACGTCGATGACATTAAGAATTTCAGCAGGCTGTATTCTGCAGAAGGCTCGATGACACTGACGGGGATGAATGCAGACCACCGTATTATTTTAAATCCTAATGCTCAATTCGATTTCGTAATGAGCCTGTTGAATGAAATATTGTCAAAACAAAATAGCACATCAATAAATTTACCTGTGGTAGTTGCAGACAAAATCAGGCTGTATAGCCTCGCTCAGTTTGCCAATACGTATAAATTAAATAAAAAGGTTATAGATGCCCTCGTTAAAGATTTGACAGCTAATAAAGGAAAATCAATAATCTATGCGGGGAGCTGCTTGCCGGAGAATGTACACGTTGCCGTGAATATATTAAATGAAGTTTTGGGAAATTCAAAATTATACAGTTCGGAACACAGCAAAACAGTTTTGATTCCATTATCATCAAAAGAAGAAACAGTCGGACTGATTAACAAGATGAACAGCGGAAATGTCGGTGCGGTTATTCAATTCGATACAAACCCGGTTTATCATTTTGCCCCGGATTACGGCTATGAACCGGCATTAAAAAAAGTTCCATGCGTCGTAACTTTCTGCGAACATGAGAATGAGTCATCGAATTTAAGCGGTTATGTTTTGCCCATACATCATAATTTCGAATCCTGGGGAGATTACCAAACGAGGACAGGGATAATAAGCCTTCAACAGCCAGTAATTAATCCGCTATATAAGACAAGGCAGAAAGAATCTGCTTTATTAAATTGGCTTTCGCCTGTTTCTGAATCATTCAACGAGGACAACTATCATCAATACATAATTAAGAATTGGGAAAGCAAAATATATCCTAAAATAAATTCTGCGGTTGATTTCAAAACATTTTGGTTTGCTGCACTCGAAGAGGGTGTAGTAAAATTCAAAGAGGAATCACAAAAAATTCCTTCGTTTAATTTATCAGCATATAATAAACCCGAAAATCAAACTAAAAACGGGAAAACCCTGTTATTAAAGAAAAATTACTCAATCGGGGACGGCAGATTTGCCAATAACGGCTGGCTGCAGGAACTACCACATCCAATAACAAAAGTAACATGGGACAATTATGCTGCTATGTCCCTGGGGACTGCAAAAGCAATGGGATTGGTAATCGGAGATAAAATAGAAGTTAATGCCGGCGGCAGGAAATTAATACTGCCTGTTATGATACAACCGGGTATGGCAGACGATTTGGTCGTAACCGAACTCGGCTACGGAAGGACAAATGCAGGCACTGTCGGTACAGGAGCCGGTTTCAATACGATACTTTTAATGTCTGCCAAAGATGAAAACGATAAAATGCCGGCAAATGTTTCATTCGTCAAGGTCATCGGAAAATATAAATTAGCTTCATCACAGGAGTTTCACGAAATAAACGAACCAAATGTAATGGATTTCCAGACTAAGAGGGGAATTATACAGGAAGGAACAGTTTCCGGGTTTATGAGTAATCCTGATTTCATTAAGGAACAGAAAAGGGGAGAAGACCTTTCGATAATGAACAGGTACAAATACAATACAAATAAATGGGCGATGGCAATAGACCTGAACAAATGCGTCGGCTGCGGTATCTGCGTTTCCGCCTGCAATGTCGAAAATAATGTTCCCGTCGTCGGAAAGGAAATGATGGAGAAGGGAAGGGATATGCACTGGCTCAGGATTGACAGGTATTACAGCCAATCGGCGGAAAAGCCCGAAGTAAGTAATCAGCCTATGCTCTGTATGCAGTGCGACAATGCTCCCTGCGAAAACGTATGCCCGGTAGCGGCTACGAACCACAGCCCAGACGGGTTGAACCAGATGGTTTATAACAGGTGCGTCGGCACGAGGTATTGCTCAAATAACTGCCCCTATAAAGTCAGGAAGTTCAATTTTTTCAATTACAGGAACTATTTTGCAAACGGTTATTATGCACAGGAATCACTTGCCTTACTGCAGAATCCGGAGGTAACGGTAAGGTCTCGCGGCGTTATGGAAAAATGTACTTTTTGTGTACAGAGGATAGCCGAAGCCCGTCAGGATTCTATTAAGAACGGCGTTCCGCTCGATGGCTCCAAAATAAAAACCGCATGCCAGGAAGCCTGTCCTGCAGAGGCAATAAATTTCGGCGATTCGAACCAGAAGGATTCTCCTATTGATTATGCGATGAATCACAAGTTGGGATATCACGTTCTCGAAGAGTTGAATATTAAGCCGAACATAACATACATAGCAAGATTAAGGAACAAATATCCGTCGAGCCAGGGCCTTCCCGTATGGATTAACGGAAATAAGCCTGCTGTCATCACCGCAAAAATCGTCATTCCTTCTGCAAAACGGGCAATGCCTGTTCTCCATTTCTG
>DAHXMP010000097.1 GCA_027371665.1 Bacteroidota bacterium
GAAAGAGGCATCCAACATTAAACAGGAAAAGATGCTGGAAGTTAAGGAAGAATGGCATCGCAGGAAACAGGAATTCGAAAGCGAAACTCAATCCAGGCGGGCTAAAATCCAGGTTCTGGAAAAACAGATAAAAGCACGGGAAGATTCTATTGATAATAAACTTGAAGTAATTACAAAAAAAGAGAAAAATCTTCAGTTTGGCGAAGAAGGATTGAAAAGGAGAGAAACCGAAATCAAATTCAGGGAAGAAGAACTGCATAAACTCATCGAAAAAGAAGTGGAGCAGTTGGAGCATATTAGCGGTCTTTCGAGGGATGAAGCCAAAAAGCACTTAATTGATAATTTAATCAACGATGCCAAGGCTGATTCGGCTCAGATGATTAAGCAAATCCGCGAGGAAGCTCAGTCAACGGCACAGAAAGATGCACAGACGATTATCATACAGGCTATCCAGAGAAGTGCTTCCGACCACAGTGTCGAAAGCACCGTTTCGGTTGTCAATCTCGACAGTGACGATATGAAAGGAAGAATCATAGGAAGGGAAGGAAGGAATATACGTGCATTCGAGTCTGCTACGGGTATTGACCTTATTATTGACGACACCCCCGAAGCAGTAGTGATTTCCGGTTTCGACCCGTTCAGGCGTGAGGTTGCCAAACGTGCCCTCGAGAAACTGATGACAGACGGAAGGATTCACCCGGCAAGAATCGAGGAAGTCGTCGAAAAGACAAAAACAGAAATCGAAGAAGAAATTATTCACATCGGTGAAAATGCAGCTATCGAACTTGGGCTTCATAATATTCACAAAGAACTGCTGAGAATGATAGGCAGGATGAAGTACCGCTCCAGCTACGGGCAAAATCTTCTGAGCCATTCTATCGAGGTTTCATATCTTTGCGGTTTGATGGCTTCCGAAATCGGCATTGATGCAAACCTTGCCAAGAGGGCAGGATTACTGCACGACATCGGAAAATGTATTGACCAGAACACGGAAGGACCCCACGCATTGCTCGGAATGGAGCTTGCCAAGAAGTTCAGGGAAAATAATATTGTATGCAATGCTATAGGAGCACACCACGAAGATATCGAAATGGAAACTCCTTTCGCTGTCCTCGTGCAGGCGGCTGACAGCATCAGCGGTGCAAGACCCGGGGCAAGGCGCGAATCGCTCGAAAATTACATAAAGCGTCTCGAAAAGCTCGAAGCCCTCGCACAAAGCTTCGAAGGCGTTGCTAAGACATTTGCAATCCAGGCGGGGCGAGAAATCAGGGTTATCGTCGAGCCTGAGAAGGTTGACGACGCTACAGCCGACAGCATAGCAAACGAGATTTCAAAGCGAATCGAAGGCGAGATGGAATATCCAGGCCAGGTCAAAGTTACCGTGATTAGGGAACGCCGAAGCGTTGCACTGGCTAAATAAATTGAAAACAGTTATTTTGATTCATACAGATTTTGTCATACTGAGCGTAGACTAAGTATGAAAACCATGTGCAATCAGTCTTCGACTCCGCT
>DAHXMP010000107.1 GCA_027371665.1 Bacteroidota bacterium
GGATAACTCCGGAATGCCAATTTATGTCAAAAATGTTAATCAGACTGTGAACATATCAAATTTTAAACCTTATACTATTAAAATTTTAGTACTTTGTTAATAGAATTTTACCCTGATAAAATTTTTCTTCAAAATAAATTCTGTAAAAATAAACTCCATAAGTAAAATTTCCGGAATTAACAATAATTGTGTTAGTTCCTGAAACATCTATGTTTGTCTTAATATGACAGGCATCATTGCCATAAATATCGTATAAATTAAAATCAAGGAGTCCATTAATTTTATTATCCAAAATGATATATAGATTCCCATTAGAAGAATTATATAAAGAAACAGAACTATTTTCATCCGGTCTATTCACTGAAGTTAAAGGTTCTGTTGTAAATGACCAAATATCAGACCACGAACTCGATGTTATTTCATTAGATGCCTGCACATGCCAGTAATACATTGTGCTGTACTCTAAATTGTTGAATTCAAGTGTCTGAACTGTAATTCCATTTCTTTTTAAAACAATATATTGAAAATCAGAACTCTTTGAAAGTTCAACATTATAATTTGTCGCTCCTGTAACGGATTCCCAATATAGACTACCATTAACAGGAACATTACTTTGTTCATTTTGCGGCGATGTCATTTGAGGAGAATCAAGAACTTGTTTTTGAGAAATTGTGAAAGACCATACATCAGACCAATTGCTTTCGACCGTATCGCTAATAGCTTGAACCCTCCAATAATATTGACTGCCATAATTCAAATTATGATAAATTATCCATGAATCTGTAATATTTGTAGAGTCAAAAATCACATCAATAAAATTACTGTCATTTGAAATCTGGCAACGATACTTCGAATCTGTATTAACAGCTTGCCAGCCTAATGTAACAATAGTTTCGGGAGTTGTAGAATTGTTGGATGGATAGGACAGCACGGGAGTTTCAATTTGTTTTGGGAAACAAAGTATGAATTCTCCGAATCCCTGGATATTAGCTTCTAATGTATTTTCCTGGTTATTATAATGTGTTTCCAAAGGAATAAATTGGCCATCACCTTCTGTAGTTCTCATAGCAATGATTGTTCTTAACGGATTTAAATTTTTTATTTTAGATATATCAAACCTGATTATACCGTCAATTTTGGAAAGGCCTTTATTATTCAACACCCAACGATTTGAATAAACATCCATAGTTTTTTGTGTAACAAATTGAATATTATATGGAGAATAAAAGTGCCTTTCAACAGATAAATAACCTGAGCCATATGTAGAAAATACATCAAGAGATATATCTGTTTGATTAATAGTGTCCGATAAAATGTATCTTCCCGGTTTATTGATAAATTCTTGTTTTGAAGCCATCTTATAGGGAAACCTGAAAACAGAATAACTTATATAATTAGATATCTCCATAGCTTTGGCACCATCCGGCTGGACTTCAGTCATGGTTAATTGTTTGTCATTAGCTCCCCAACATATTAAAGTATTTCCGTTTTCAAACCGTTGCACACTACCCATCGAATAAGCAAAGATATCGGGAGTGGGCCTGTATTGCCAAACAAGCGTTGCTGTTTTATTAACTTCATCAATTTTATATTCAACAACCCTTGAAAATGGAGTCGGTCTCATATTGCCATTATCATACATTAAAATGTTGCCGTTTTGCAGTCTTGTCATTGAATGCTGATGAGAAAAGCCCCAGAATCCTTCTATGGTGTCACCAATTATTTCAAATTGATTATTCATGCTGGCCTTCCCGCCTAATCTCCAGATAATGTCGCCGGTATTTCTGTCTATCTTAATAATTTCATCCTGTAACCTGACAGAAACGATTAAATTACTGTCAAAATCCAATGCGAGTGAATTTATATGGGCAGTCTCTATTGTAGGTAATTTCAGTGCATCTACCGGAATATTATCCAAAAGGTTTAGGTGGTCAAAAGAATTCCATTGAAATACAAGTTCTCGATTTGCATCAAACTCTTGAATTACATACCCATAGACAGTAGCATTAACCTGGCCTCCTTCGATTAGTTTGCTCATATCTATTATCCTGGCATCCTTGCCAATTAAGAAATAATGGCCATTAGGCAATAATAGAAAATCATGAAAATCAGTCATATAATCACCTGAACATGCAAAACTGTCAATTATGGTGAAATTATTATCTACAGCATAACACTGATTCCCGGAAAAAAAAGTTAATATTCCGTTTGGTTGCAGTTTAAGAAACATTACCCTGGCTAATTGTTTGAATTCTCTGGAATAAATAGATTTCCCGGAATTATCAATAAGGTTGATGACGCTGGGATTAAAAGGGTCCATAAAAAGATAACCCGGAGCCGGATTATCCAAAGTATCTACAACAATCGGATTCTGAATCTGTGCAGTTGCAAGCCGATTAAAAAGTAGTATGATTATTATAATCAGAAAATTTTTTTTCATATTTTTTTTTATAATCTTA
>DAHXMP010000150.1 GCA_027371665.1 Bacteroidota bacterium
TGTTACTATTTTAATTTTTAATTAAATAATATTTGAATAATGATTTCATTTACTTAAATTTAATTTTTTTGAAATTATTTCAACAAAATAATAATGATTACAAATATCAAATTGAAAACAGAACTTTGTATCTTATGTATATTATTTTTAAACATCGCTGCTTTAGATGCGGTTTCTGTGTTTTCGGGACAGATAATTCCTCCGGCAATAACAAAAAATAAGGTGGTAGATTATGGAATGTGTCTTGTTGGAGACTCCCTTGTTGAAACATTCATTTTAAAAAATACAGGAACAGGGATGCTGGAACTTGGAACACATCTTCCCTCATATTATAAAGGCATCTTAAATAATGACCCCAATCATCAATTTGACTTTTATGAATTTAAGCTTCCTCCTGATGATGATGTTCCATATTATATTCAGTCTGATACACAAAAAATTATGAAAATGACTTATCATGCAGATAAGGATACCATTTCAAACAAACCAGGATTGAAATTGGCAAAGCTGATTCTTGGATTGTATGATGCTTCCATATCATATCCTGTTGACACAGATATTGTAGTAATAGATTCATTTACTCTTGTCGCACGCAAAACAGTTCATTTTATTGATGGTTATGATAATTATGTTAATTTCGATTCAGTGTATGTCAATCCCGTTGGAAATATTAATTTCATTTGGAAAGTCAAGAACGTTTATATTGATACTTTAATAATTGAAAGCGATGAATTCCAACCTTTGAGCCTGAATCCAGAATTTGATATTAAAGGCTACCCATTGCCGGCAAAAATTTATCCTAAAAATGTATATGATTGGAATATCAGCTATAATCCTGCGAATATGGGCGGGGACAGTGCCAGGTATATATTGAACTATCACCCTATGCCTTCACAATATCCTGATTCGGTTGACCATGCCTGGCTCAAAATGTATGGAGTTGGTGTAAAGGAAGATTTGGGGATTGTATCCTCTGATGCTGATTTTCAAGCCGATACAATTTATGCAGGAGAAGTTTGGGTTGGAAAGTCAAAATCAATACAGGTTGTTTTTACAAGTACAGGCAATATGCCCTTCGGTGCCGATTCTCAAAATATTTTAAAATATAAAATTGATGAACCTGATTCGAATTTCACATTCACACAAAAGTTAAACCAAGTTCCTTTCAACCTCGACACAGGAAGCACAGATACGGCAATTATAAATTTTCATCCTTACAAACGAGGGAATTTTATTTCAAGATATGTTATCTATAAAGATATTAACGAGAGGCCTGTCAGGGGCGTTCCGGCTGACGCATACACCAAAGTTTTTTATATTAAAGGAACGGGAATCGAGCCTGAATTGTCCGTTGCAAGCGATACCGTGGATTTCGGAAATGTCGTTCTTCATACCGATTGCCTATCGGCAGATACTTTGCCTTTAACATTAAATAATGTAGGCAATACGACACTCTCATTCAGTGCTTATGTGAAGCCACCATTTCTTGTGATTCCATTTGTAGATACGATAGCCGCCTTTTCCCAAAAGACAATGAAAGTTGTATTCAATGTTAATGACACAAATCAAACAGGTGATTACACAGACACTCTTTATATTATAATGAGTGATGTTCAACCTCCAAAGGATACATTCAGAATAATACTCAAAGCAACGAGTGTCGAACCTCAGACATCATATATTAAGATACCGCATAATCTCAAAGCCAAGCCGGGGACAAGAATAAACGTACCGATTCTGGTAGATAGAAATAATATAAAAATTGCAAGAACTTTCAGGGATACGCTGACTTTCGACAGTACACTGCTCAGGTATTATAATTATAATAATATAGGAACAGCTTCCGAAGGTGCGGTAAAAGCTTCCATCGTTATCGAGCCTATCGGAGCAGGTTCATCACGTCTTGCTATTTCTATCGAAATGCCGGATAGAGTCTTTTTCCTCCCAAGTGATACATTAATTCTGCTTCAATTTGATACATATCTAGGGGACCAGGTATCAACATATATTGCATTTGCCAATCCAGAATTTGGCAATGGCCCTTGTTCAAGTGTGCTTACTCCCCTACCGGATAACGGGCTTTTCCTCCTTGACTCAGTCTGCGGACTGGATTTGAAGGCAATTCCATATTCGACAAAACAATTCAGATTTGAAGACCCATACCCGAATCCCGCTTCAGGGGATTTAAAATTCGAATGTGAAATGGCATTCTCAACCAAAGCCGAGATTTCATTATATAATTCTTATGGCGAAATAGTTGCTATACTGCTCGACAGTGAAATATCAGCAGGAACATACATCTATACTTATCAAACTGCTGGTTTGCCTGCAGGGACATATTATTGCGAGTTCAGGGCAGGGCTTTTTTACAAGGTAAAAAATATCGTGATTACCAAATAGATGTTCAGAAAACTTTTTTACATATTAATTCTATTGTTTATTTACGATGAAGTATTCGCCCAGGGCTTTGACTGGCAGTACTCGGCAAGGCTTCCTTCATCTTCGCCGTCATTTTTCATCGGATTAACAGGCGAGTATAATCATCTCATTCACAGTGGCAACCTCGATTTCACGGAAGCGCAAAACAGTTGTGCAACATACACGAAGGGTACGGGCGAAGGCTATTCGGAAGGTATTCGGGGCGAATACTGGATAACGGGTCTTTTAGCTTTCTATGGAGAAATTTTATACGTAAACTCACCGGGTAATTTCACTGTTCAGGCTGAGCCTTTGCCGCGAATAGGGCAGCTACTTCAGACAGAATATGATTTTAGTACGACAATGACTTATTTTCTGATTGAACCGGGGATTAAATATCGACTGTTCGATTCGCATTTTCATGCAGGTGCCGGCTTGCAAATCGGCTTTCTTATGAACGACAATAGTATTCATAAGGAAAGAATAATAGGACCTGATAATGCCCCTCCATTCCCATCGGGTTCATACGAAAGGATAATATCAGACGGAAAAATTTCAAGCCTGAATACATTTTTCATCGAGCCGAGAATACAATTCGGGTATGACCTCACTTACGGTATCGGCAAATACGCCACACCAACCATTAGCATAGGGATTCCTGTATTCGATTTAACTAAATCTTCCGGTTGGAAGAGATGGGCTTTTTCAGCAGGTTTAACAATCTTTTTGGGTATATAATTATTCTACACATGCCTCTGTAATTTCTAATAAACAATTATCTGCATCTACTGAAGCGTTGGCTCCTTCAGGTAATGTAACCTGATCGCTTGTGTGCCCGATTGTTAAACCATAGAAGACGGGAATATCCAGTTTCCCGAGTATATTATCTAACACTTCTCCCAATGAATAATCCCAGATATGCGAGGGCTGTAATCCGTCCGAATTGCAATCGAGGCATTCTCCGAAAACGATGCCGGAAGCTGATTGCAGTGTGCCCGCAAGCCTGAGCTGTGTCAGCATCCTGTCAATCCTGTACGGTTCTTCGCCTACATCTTCCATGAATAAGATTTTTCCCTTTGTATCTATTTCATAAGGTGTACCCATCAGAGAACAAATAAGAGTCAAATTACCTCCAATAAGTTTTCCGGAAGCTTTACCCGGTTTTATTGTTCTTGTCGGATGAATTAACCTGATGCCGCTCTTAGTATCGGGATTCGAAACTTTTCCAATGGGATTTTTATCAAACAAAGCCTTCCTGAAATATTCAACGGTATAATTTGAAAATCCAGATAAAAGCACAGGCCCATGAAAGGTAATCAATCCCGTCAGCTTGTTAATAGCAAGGTGCATTGCCGTAATGTCGCTGTAACCGAGAAATATTTTCGGGTTATTGCGAATCAAATCATAATCAATTTTGTCGAGAAGCTGTGCTGAACCGTAACCTCCCCTGAGACAGAAAACTGCCGATACATCTTTATCTGCAAACATCGAATGGAGGTCATCGAGCCTTTCCTTAACTGTTCTGGTTTTATATCCGGTACCATTCAAAATATTTTTTCCAAACTTTGCAGACAGGCCGAAATAATTTAACGACTCTTTGGCTTTTGCCAGTTCATCGGGGTCGGTAACAGATGTAGCGGGAGCAATGATGCCAATTGTATCCCCTTGTTTCAAAGCTCCCGGGTAAATGGATTTATTACCGGAATCAAAAGCTCCTAAAGGATATTTGATAAACGGTAAAGCAGATAAAGCTCCAAATGCCGATATAAAAGTCCTTCTCTCCATAATTGTTAAATATATTGTGAATAATCTTTTTTTTATTTAAATTAATAATAATCTGTGAAAAAATAATTTAATTATTCGGAATTTCGTATTAATGTAATAAATTTTTATTTTAATTCACTATTTATTATTAAATCAGAAACATAACAGGTTATTTCCCGGGAGGAGTTAATGGCTCCTTTTTTTTCGTTTATTGGAAAGAAGTAATGCCCGATAACAACATACATGTTGAAAAAGATTATTCTCTGCCTCTTGAGGTTGTTAACCCATTTGGCAAAAATGTTAGCGTAGATTTAAGTTTTTTGTTGACTCAATGTATTAAATATATTGAAAAGCCTGACTTGGAGCTTATAACCAAGGCTTTTTATTTTTGCTGCGATAAACATAAAGATATAAAAAGAGAATCCGGTGAACCGTATTATACTCATCCATTAAAGACCGCTTTATCTTTGATGGAGGATTTTTCGATTAAGGATAATGCGGCAACTGTAGCTGCATTATTACATGACACCGTTGAAGATGTACCCGATGTTTCAATAAACCTGATAACCGAATTATTCGGTTCTGAAATTGCCCGAATCGTTGACGGATTAACTAAAATAAAAGGAACGAAGACAAGGCAATTCGATAAGACGGCAACATATGGAAAGCTGTTCCTTGCCCTTGTCGAAGATGTCAGGGCTATTATAATCAAGCTTGCAGACAGGCTCGACAATATGAGAACCTTATCTCATCTAAATGAGGAAAAAAGAAAAGCAATCGCTTATGAGACTCTGAATTTTTATACTCCATTTGCCCAAAGACTGGGCTTGACCAAAATCAGGAGAGACCTCGAGGATTTATCTTTATACTTTATTGACCCGGAGGCTTTTAATGTTATTAGAACATCTCTTGAAAACAAGGGTAGGACTTTTGTGGATTATATCAGGAATTTTTTCATTCAAATAGCACAGAAACTGAACGAAAGCAGAATAAAGCATGTCATTACAATCGAACATAAACATGTTTATGAAATTTATAAAATGATTGAGGATGGCAAAGCATTAAAAGACATTGATAATTTCTATTCGATTGTTATCACATTATTGACAAATGATTTTTCAGAATGTTACAGGACTTATGGTATAATAGCAAATGTATTCGGGCCTGTAAGTACTCTCGATGATTACATAGCAAGGCCAAAAATAAATTTATACAGAGCTTTACATTCGACTCATTTCGGTCCAGGGCGGAAACTCGTCGAAGTAATTATACGAACTGAGGAAATGGATAAAATTGCTGTCGAGGGTATTGCTGCCGATTTTGCCAAATCAAAAAACAAAAAACCTTTAAACCTCGATAAAAAAGAGGTGGCAGAATGGATCGAATGGATGCAGGAAATCATTAAAGATGGAGATGAAGATGCCATACAAAAAGTGTGGGGTTCAATTAGAATCAATATGTATGTTGACGAAATTATTGTTCATTATAAGGACGGAATTTCGTATGTGCTACCTAAGGGTTCCTGCCCGATTGACCTTGCATTTGCCGTATCCGAGGACATGGCATATCATTGCATATCGGCAAAGGTTAACGGAGAAATTAAAAATCTGGATTATGAATTGAATAATAACGAGCAAGTCGAAATACTTACTTCACCAAATGTTTTGCCCAGCCCGGAATGGCAGAATTATGTAGTTACGCAAAAAGCTGTAATCAGGCTTTATAATTATTTTAAACAAAATCCTCCTATTCTTAAGGATGATATTCAAAGTGATGTTGCCAAAAACAGATTCGACGTGAAAATCAAGATTATCGGCGAGGACAGGCCCGGGCTTTTGCATGATATTACCAAAGTTATCGGCCAGATTAATATTCAGAGAATTAATATTTCTACAATTAATTTGATGTTCGAAGGTGTTTTCCTTCTAAATCTACCCGATAAAAAAGAGCTGGACAACCTTTATACAAATTTATTTACAATCAAAGGATTAAAAGGAATTGAGAAATTAGAAACCGATGATTGATTTTTGAGGTACTTATGAATGAACTTAAACGGTGCGAAGAATGGACGGCTCTCCGGGAGCATTACAAAAATATTTCAAAACTCCACATGAGGGAACTTTTCGCTCAGGACAAAAAAAGATTCGGAAAATTTTCAATCCTTTTTAATGACATACTTTTCGATTATTCAAAAAACAGAATCACCGATTATACTTTGCAGCTTTTATTAAATCTCGCCGAGAGCTGTCAACTTAGGAATAAAATTGAATTTATGTTTAAGGGCGAGCGGATTAATACGACTGAAAACAGGGCGGTTCTGCATGTTGCACTGAGAAACAGGTCTCTCGATGAAATCAAATTCGACGGCAAAGATGTCATGCCCGAAGTAAATGCAGTGCTGGCAAAGATGAAAAAGTTCGTTCGTTCGGTTCATAGCGGAGAATGTAAAGGATGTACCGGTATGCCGATTTCAAATATCGTGAATATCGGTATCGGCGGCTCCGATTTGGGCCCTGCGATGGTATGCAATGCATTGAAGCCTTATTCTAAACCCGGTATGTCCGTTTATTTTGTTTCAAATGTTGACGGCAGCGATATTACAGAAACCCTTAAACTTTTAAATCCCGAAACTACTTTATTTATTATTTCATCAAAATCGTTTACTACACAAGAAACATTAATAAATGCCATTACCGCAAAACAATGGTTCCTTGATTCCACTAAAAGAACGGTTGCTGATGTTGAAAAGCATTTCGTTGCAATTTCGACAAATACAAAGGCTGTCAAAGAATTTGGAATTAATACCGATAATATGTTCGAATTTTGGGACTGGGTCGGAGGGCGTTATTCTCTCTGGTCAGCTATAGGTTTGTCTATTGCATTGTACTTAGGATTCGGGAATTTTGAAAAACTTCTCGAAGGTGCTTATGAGATGGATAAACATTTCAGGTACACACCGTTTGAAAAAAATATTCCGGTTATACTTGCCCTTCTCAGTGTATGGTATATTAACTTTTTCGGTACACGGACTAATGCAATTATTCCATATGATAATTACCTTAAACGTTTTCCTGAATTTCTCCAGCAGTTGGAAATGGAAAGCAACGGCAAAAGAACTTCGATTAATGGTGATTATGTTGATTACAGTACCGGCCCTGTCGTTTGGGGTGTGGTTGGAACGAATGCTCAACATTCTTTTTTCCAGCTTATCCACCAGGGGACACAATTAATTCCCGTAGATTTTCTTGCATCGATTGAAACTCAGAATAAAGTAATGAATCATCACGAAATCCTGCTTTCAAACTTTTTTGCCCAGGCAGAAGCTTTGATGAAAGGAAAGACGGAGGATGAAGCGAGAACTGAAATGGCTCAATCCGGAAATGAAAATATTGAAAAGCTCCTTCTGCACAAAACTTTTGCAGGCAATGTTCCATCAAATTCCATTCTTTTTAAAAAGCTGACACCTGCAACGCTCGGCTCACTGATTGCCATGTACGAGCATAAAGTTTTTGTCCAGGGTGTGATTTGGAATATCAATTCTTTCGACCAGTGGGGCGTCGAACTTGGCAAACAGCTTGCAAAAAAGATATTACCCGAATTATCAGGGAAAGATGAAATTACGAACCATGACAGCTCGACAAACGGATTAATCAATTATTATAACAAAAGGAAGAATTGATTGATTTATTTGTTAGAAAAATAAAAGAGGGGAAAATATTATAATAATAAGTAATCAAGACACAAGCACAATTCATTGAAAACCATTTAAAGTTTTGTAATTTTGAAAGTTTTATACTTGACTTAAATAATTTAACTTTTTATGAATAACATTCGCAATTTTTGTATAATTGCTCATATAGACCATGGCAAGTCAACTCTTGCCGACAGGCTGCTCGAAAAAACAGGAACCGTTACAGAGCGGGAAATGGTGATGAACCAGATTCTCGACGATAATCCCCTCGAGCAGGAAAGAGGCATAACAATTAAGTTACATGCTATACAAATGGATTATAAAGCAAAGGACGGGAATCAGTATGTTTTGAATCTTATTGATACGCCGGGCCATGTTGATTTTACATATGAAGTATCACGCTCGATTGCAGCTTGTGAAGGAGCTTTGCTTGTTGTGGATGCAACACAGGGTGTCGAAGCACAGACTATCAGCAATTTGTACCTGGCTATCGATGCAGATATTGAAATAATTCCGGTAATAAATAAAATTGATTTGCCGAGTGCAACAACGACTATCGAAAGCGTCAAAAAACAAATTGTTGACCTGCTTGGTTGTAAAGAAGAAGAAATTCTATTATGTTCGGCAAAATTAGGGACGGGTGTTGACGAAATTCTCGAGGCTATTGTAAACAGGATACCTTCTCCTAAAGGCGATTCAGAGTCACCTTTAAGAGCATTGATATATGATTCGCTTTTCGATTCTTACAGGGGTGTTGTCGTAAATGTACGCGTTTTTGACGGGAAAATTTCTGAGAAGGATAAAATTTATTTTATGGCAACTCAACAGACTTATGAAGTTGAAGAAGTAGGTATTCTATTAATGAAGCGGCACAGGACAAAAGAACTATCAGCAGGAAATGTAGGATATTTCACGGCAAACATAAGGAATTTACAGGATACGAAAGTAGGAGATACGGTTACCCACTTTCATAACCCATGCAATGAAATGATACATGGCTTCAAAATTATCAAGCCTATGGTTTTTAGCGGAATTTATCCTGCAGATGCCGACGATTTCGAACAATTACGGGAATCTCTCGCTAAGCTGGTACTTAATGATTCAGCAATAACTTATGAGCCTGAAACTTCAGCCGCACTCGGATTCGGCTTCAGGTGCGGGTTTCTTGGTTTGCTCCATATGGAAATAGTTCAGGAGCGGCTTGAAAGAGAGTTCAACCAAAATATAGTTACAACAGTTCCTAACGTAAGATATAAAGTAATTCGAACAAATGACGAGGAATTGAATATTGAGAATCCGGCACAACTTCCTTCGGCAGGTGTAATTAAAGAAATCCAGGAACCATTTATCAAAGCCTCGATTATTACTCCTCCTGAGTTCATTGGAAGCATCATGAAACTATGCATGGACAGGCGCGGTACTTTCATTAATACAACATATTTATCACAAGAACGTGTTGATTTAAAATTTGAACTGCCGCTTTCTGAAGTTGTTTTTGATTTTTACGATAAGCTGAAATCGCTATCGAGGGGTTATGCTTCACTTGATTATGAATTTTTTGAATATAAAGCTGAAGACCTTGTTAAACTTGATATTCTTTTAAACGGAGAACAGGTAGATGCTCTTTCATCAATCGTTCACAGGTCGAAGTCCTTTAACTGGGGATTAAAGCTATGTTCGAAATTAAAGGAGCTTATTCCAAGACAGATGTTCGAGGTAGCTATACAGGCAGCTATCGGTACAAAGATTATATCCCGATCAACGGTAAAACCCTTGAGAAAAAATGTAACGGCTAAGTGCTACGGAGGGGATATAACAAGAAAAAGAAAACTGCTTGAGAAACAAAAAGAAGGGAAAAAGCGTATGAAACAAGTAGGAAAAGTTGAAATACCCCAGGAAGCTTTTCTTGCCGTATTGAGCATTGAAGATTAAATAAATTTATTTATAATTTATCTATATTAATTATGAAAGAAAAAGCAAAACCCGTAAAAGATTCAAAGCAAAAAGGTAAGGAAGAAAACAGTGGCACAAAGCTTTGGTCATGGATTAAAACAATCATTGGTGCAATTATTGTCGTAACAATTATCAACGGATTAGCTGTTGCTTCATTCGTTGTTCCTACACCATCAATGGAAAGAACGGTTATGACAGGAGATTTCCTGTTCGTAAATAAATTTATCTATGGTCCCTCAACACCACAGGTAATACCTTTTTTTAACATTCCTCTCCCCTTCATTCATTTTCCGGTATTTCGGGAACCACAGAGGGGAGACGTAATTGTTTTCATTTTCCCGGGAAACAGGGATGAAATTAAATCCGAAGAGTTTCAATATTATCTTAAACGGTGCGTAGCCATTGCAGGAGACACACTTGAAGTCAAAAACAATCATTTATTTGTAAATCACATCGAGCAACCATTAGCTCCCAATGCTCATTATGACCCGGATGTTGCTGAAATGCCTTCTGAAAAATATGAAACTTTCCCTTACGGAAAAGGATATACCAGGGAAAATTATGGACCTATTAGGATTCCAAAAAAAGGAGATGTTTTACAATTATCAATGAATAATCTTCATGAATGGGTAATTTTCATTGCAAGAGAAGGCCATAAACTTACTTCAGACGGAACAAATATTTTTATTGACGGTAGTCAGACATCAAGTTATAGAGTAGAAAGGGATTATTGCTTTGGTATGGGTGATAACCGTGACCATAGCCTCGATAGTAGGTATTGGGGATTTATTCCGAAAGAAAATATTGTTGGAACTCCGGTTATTGTCTATTGGTCATGGGATACGAATTTACCGATTAGACAGATAATAGATAAAATAGCATCAACCCGCTGGTCAAGAATCGGAACATTAATTAAGTAAGTCAAAAAATAATTAATTAATAAAATAATTTGAATGTGCGGAATCGTTGGAATTGTTGCTAAGGATTCGGGAAGATATTCCGAAGAAATAAATAAAATGGTGAAAAGTCTTAGGCATCGTGGACCCGATGGTGAAAGCACATTGTCATTTAAAAATTGCATACTCGGGCATACCCGGCTTAGCATTGTTGATTTAGTAACCGGTGACCAGCCGATGCGTTCTCCTAATTCAAATTCTGCTATAACGTTCAATGGCGAAATCTATGGATATAAATCAATAAAAGCACAATTAAAAAATTATCCTTTTAAAACAAGTTCCGACACCGAAGTATTGTTGGCTTTGTATGAAAAATATGGGGTGGAATTTGTTAAGGATTTACCCGGGATGTTTTCATTTGCAATCTGGGATGAGAGCAATCAGGAACTTATAGCTGCAAGGGACAGATTCGGTGAAAAACCTTTTTATTATGCTTTCGGGAAAAACGGAGAATTTATTTTTGCATCGGAGATAAAAGCTATCTTAGCATCCGGATTGATTAAACCTGTCCTGAGCCTCGAATCACTAGTCCATTTTCTGCAATATTTATATGTTCTTCCCAATAAGACAATTTATAAAAATATTTATTCTTTACCTCCGGCACATTCACTCACTTTCAAAGATGGAAATTTACAAATTGAAAAATACTGGGAATTGCCACAAACTTATGAGAAAATTGAATTAGCAGAAGCAGTAACTGTTTTTAAATCTTTGCTGGAAAAATCAGTTGAAAACCAGCTTGTTGCCGATGTTCCCGTAGGTGCTTTTTTAAGTGGGGGACTTGATTCAAGCACCATAGTTGCGATTGCAAGCAAGTATAAGAATAATTTAAATACCTACTCTTTTCGGTTCGGAAATATAATTAATGAATTACCATATGCAAGAGGAATTGCAAATTTATATAATACAGAACATTATGAGTTATCACAGGAAGAATCAGACTTAGCTGAATTGCTTGTGTTAATGCAGGATATTTATGATGAACCTTTTGCAGATTCTTCAAACATTCCGACATATCTTATTTCAAAACTGGCAAGGGAGCATCAAAAAGTAATTATTACGGGGGATGGTGCAGATGAACTTCTAGGTGGATATGACTATTGGTACAGGAATCTTTATACGATGGAATGTAAAAAAGAGAAAAGTGCTCTCGCATCGAGGATGATAAAGGATATGTCAAAATTCCCCAGGATTCAGGGGCATAAACTATCTCAAGTTGTCAAACAATTTTCACCCGAATTTTTTTATAATAATGCCTACGAAACAATTCTTGAAGCTCACAACGAACAAAAAAAGTATTACAAGAATTATGAAGTGGAAAAAATACTGAATTTTAAATTGAAATTTAATCCTGAAGATACCAATTGGAAAGCATCCGGCAATTCGCTCGATGAAGCTTTAAGGAGTGATCTGACGGATTATATGCCGGGCGACATTCTCGTGAAAACAGACAGAGCATCAATGGCTCATGGCCTGGAATTAAGGTCTCCTTTTCTCGATTGGGATTTTGCAAATTTCTGCATTTCTGTGCCATCGAATTTGAAGGTTACACATGATGAAAGTAAATATCTCCTCCGCCAGTCATACCAGGCAAACTGGACCGAGGAAATAAGGACAAGAGGTAAACAGGGATTCGGAGCTCCTGTTCACGTATGGTTAAAGCATGATGATTTTCGTAATTTAACGGATACCTATCTTAACGATACGAAGAAAAAAATTTATTCAATCTTCTCTTATAACAACACACGTTATTATGCAGGCAGAAAAGACTACATGACTTGGATTTTGCTTACACTGTCAATCTGGATGGAAAAACACGATTTTGAAATAGAATTATAAATAATTATAAATATATTTGTACTGATTGTTAAATCGTATTATCTGATTCAAAATATTTTTTGAGGAGATTTTGAAAAATATTTTATTAACCGGAAGCGCCGGATTTATCGGCTCAAAGACTGCTGAACTACTTCTTGAAAAAGGGATGACAATTATCGGGATTGACAACCTGAACGATTATTATGATGTTGAGCTGAAGCGGCACCGTAACAACCGTTTGTTAAAGTTTAATAATTATATTTTTAAGCTCGGTGATATTGAAGATTTAAATTTTCTCGATAAAATATTTGTTGAATATAAGCCGGATGCAGTTATCAATCTTGCCGCCAGAGCAGGAGTCAGGTACAGCCTCGAGAATCCCCACGTATATTTAACGACAAATATTCACGGCTCATTAAATTTGCTCGAACTGATGAGGAAGTTTGGAATCAAGAAATATGTTATAGCATCATCTTCTTCAACTTATGCAGGCGAGAAAATGCCTTTCAATGAGAAATTGGCTGTTAATCAACCTATTTCACCTTATGCCGCTACAAAAAAATCTGCCGAACTGATAGCTTATACTTATCACTATCTATTTGGAACAGATGTAAGCATATTAAGGTATTTCACGGTTTATGGACCAGCCGGAAGACCTGATATGAGTTATTTCAGATTTATTAAATGGATTGATGAAGAAAAACCTGTCGAGCTTTTTGGTGACGGCTCCCAGAGCAGGGATTTCACTTATATTGATGATATTGCTGACGGCACGATAAAGGCATTGAAAGAAGTCGGATATGAAATAATAAATCTCGGCGGAGGGAATAATCCCTTTTCAATAAAATATATGATATCAAAAATCGAAGAAGAGCTCGGTAAAAAGGCAATAATAAAAAACAAGCCATTTCAGAAAACTGATATGGATGTTACATGGGCGAATATTTCCAAAGCAGAGAGTCTGTTAGGATGGAAACCTGAAGTACAATTTGACGAAGGTCTGAGAAGGACAGTTGAATGGTATAACGATAATAAATTTTGGTTGAAGGACATCAAAATCTAATGGCAGGCTCACCCCGAATATCGGTTGTGATGTCCGTTTACAACGGAGAAAGACATCTTGAAGAAGCTGTAGCTAGCATATTAAATCAATCCTTTTCCGATTTTGAATTTATTATTATTAATGATGGTTCAACGGACAGAACAGTTGAAATAATTGAATCATTTAGTGATTCGAGAATCCGTTTAATTCATAATGATGGAAATATCGGGTTAACCAAATCACTTAATAAAGGCATTGAATTATCAAATGGAGAATTCATCGCACGCATGGATGCCGATGATATAAGTCTGCCGGAACGTTTCAAAAAACAAATTGATTTTCTTGATGCTCATCCTGAAATCGGAATAACGGGAACTAATGTCAGAGCTATCGGAGAAAATTCGAAGCCAAAATATAAAATTAAATATCCTGAGAATCATTGGCTGATTTATTGGTCATTGCTCTTTTCAAATCCTATGTGCCATCCATCTGTGATGATTAGGAAAGAGGTTTTGAATAAATATGGGAATTATAATTCACAACTTAAAAGTTCCCAGGATTTTGAATTATGGTCAAGGCTGATTGGCCAAACAAAATTTCATAATCTGCAAGGTATACACTTGTTATTGCGAACAAAAGGTGAAAAAATATCTTTGATAAATTTCAATAATCAACTTAGTTCAGCTATTGATATAAATCATAATCATCTTTCGGTTTTTTTAAATAAAGAAATTAATATTGAGTTAATCAGAGGGCTTTGGACCTGGAAATTCAGAAATTCGCATGATGTGAAATCTATGGTCGAAATTATATTAAATACAATCCAAAAATTTGTGAAAGATTTTAATTTATCAGGTGATATAAAGAAACAGATAAAAAAAGATGCAGCGAGACGTATTCTGCTTATCACTGCGACAAAATTTTATTCACCTGTTTTATTATCTTCTTATATCAAAGCAACGAAACTAAGCTTTTTCAGCCCTTTTACGACCTTTATTTACGGTTTAAATACTATTATTAATAAATACCTCAGGAACTGATGAAAATGAAAATACTGCATACTGTAGAATCTTACCCTCCTGCACAAACAGGAATGGCTGAGGTATGCAGGCAGATTTCGGAGAGGCTTGCTGAAAAGGGACACGATATTTCTGTTGCGACAACAAAACTTCAGGAACGTGAAAAAGATGAGATTAATGGAGTGAAAATAATTGAATTTCCGATTTCGGGAAATTTTGTAAGAGGTTTTAAAGGTGATGTTGAACAATATGTGAA